>NZ_JBHWIE010000053.1:16634-36160 GCF_042732085.1 Actinosynnema sp. NPDC059797 | reverse complement strand
GTGCTGCACGCGTCCGCCGAGGAGGGCGTGCCGCTCCGCGCCGTCGCCGAGGTCATCGGCCGCCACCTCGACCTGCCGGTGGTGCCCGTCCCCGCCGAGGGCGCGGCGGAGCACTTCGGCTGGCTCGCGGACTTCCTCGGGGTCGACGGCCAGGCGTCGAGCGCGTCCACCCGCGAGCTGCTGGGGTGGCGGCCGACCGGGCCCGGCCTGGTCGACGACCTCGACGCGGGCCACTACTTCCGCGCGCCGTCCGCCTGATCCCGCTCCGCGAAATCGTTGGACAACGCGCGGTCCCGCGGTGATCGTCGAGCCCGTGCGCCAAGAGGACATCTGGGACGCGGAAGCCGCCCGGGACTACGACACCCCGGGCGCCGGGATGTTCGCGCCCGAGGTCCTGACCCCGACCGTCGACCGCCTCGCCGAGCTGGCGGCCGGCGGTCGGGCGCTGGAGTTCGCCATCGGGACCGGCCGCGTGGCCGTCCCGCTCGCCGAGCGCGGGGTCCCCGTCACCGGCATCGAGCTGTCGACCCCGATGGTCGACCGGCTGCGGGAGAAGGCGGACGAGTCGGCGATCCCGGTGGTCGTCGGCGACATGGCGAGCGCCGTCGCGCCGGGCTCCTACTCGCTGGTCTACCTGGTCTACAACACGATCTCCAACCTGACCACCCAGGCCGAGCAGGTCGAGTGCTTCCGCAACGCCGCGCGCCACCTCGTGCCGGGCGGCCGGTTCGCGGTCGAGCTGTGGGTGCCGGAGCTGCGCAAGCTCCCGCCGGGTCAGCGGGCGACGGTGTGGCACGCCGAGCCCGGCTACATCGGCCTGGACGTCTACGACGTCCTGCGCCAGCACGTCGTCTCGCACCACTTCCGGTTCGACGAGAGCGGGCAGACCCGGCTGTTCCGCAGCCCGCACCGCTACGCGTGGCCCGCCGAGCTGGACCTCATGGCCCGGTTGGCGGGGTTCGAGCTGGAGAGCAGGCACGCGGACTGGAGCGGCGCGGAGTTCACCGCCGAGTCGCGCTCCCACGTGTCGGTCTACCGCCTGCCGGACCGCCACTGACCGGAGCACCGCTTCCCTGCCCGCCACCTTCGCGACCACCGCCGACCGGCCGGCGCTCGAACTGCCAGACCAGCAATGCGGGCACCCCGGCGCCGGCGGCCCGCGCCGCGTCCGGCACCAACCCGGCCAGGCTCCACGGCCACAGCTCCCACGGCCCCGGCTCCCTCGGCCGCGGTTCCCGCAGCCCCGACTCCTCGGCTGCGGCCGCGTCCTCGACCGCATCCTCCCGCACCGGTGGTAGCGGCTCCTCGCAGTGCCGCACCTCCAACCCCACGGGCAGTGCGGCGCGCAGGTAGTCGCCGACGAGGTGCTGATGAGTGGCCACCCGCCGCGCCTGCCCGTCCGGGCCGCGGTGGGACGGGATCGAGCCGCGCCCCACCGCCTCGGGGTGCACGTCGGCGACCACCAGTCGGCCGCCGGGCCTCAGCACCCGGGCGAACTCGGCGAAGACCGGTCCCAGCGCCCGGACGTGCGTCAGCGCCAGGCCGCAGGTGACCAGGTCCACCGCGGCATCGCCCACGGGCAGCCGGTTCAGGTCGCCGAGCGCGAACCGGCCCTCGGGCACGCGCGAGCGGGCCCGCGCCAGCATGTCGGGCGAGCTGTCCACGCCGACGACCCGGTGGCCCCGGTCCGCGAGCATCCGCGCGTACCGACCGGTGCCGCACGCGGCGTCCAGCGCGTCGCCCGCCGGCAGCGCGTCGAGGAGGTCGCCGACCACGGGCTCGTCGAGCGCGAACGCGCCGTTGCCCGGCTGGTCGTAGGTCCGCGGCCACACCCGGTACCCCTCGACCGCGTCGACCGGGACGACGTCCACCCCGGCGTGGGCCAAGGACTCGTCGTCGAGCAGTCGGCGCACCTCGGCCAGCCGTGCCGCCGTGAAGTCGCGGTCGTGGCGCCCGGTGAACGCCCGGAGCAGGGCGATGCCCTCGATGCCGATCAGGTAGGCCAGTGGGTGTTCGTGGTGCACGGGCGCGACCGTAGCGGGGGAGCGCGCCGCCGGACGAGCGGTTTCGGCTCTCGCGGAACCGGGTAAGTTTCTGTTACCGTTGGTATCAGTAACTCCGGGTAACATCTACATGTCATCAGGGAGCCACCCATGACCAGCGTCGACACCCATGACCACGCGGGCACGTCCGACCGCCAGGCCGTCGCACGCCGGTTGCTGGACTCGTCCGAGGCGTTGTCCTACGACCCCGTCCAGGAAGTGGACTGGGAGACCCCGCTCGACACCGCCTACCACGGCACCAGCCCCGAGTGGAGCACCCTGTACGGGACGGCGTACTGGGACGAGATGACCCCGGAGCAGCAGCGCGAGCTGACCCGCCAGGAGGCGGCGTCGGTCGCGAGCACCGGGATCTGGTTCGAGATGATCCTCCAGCAGATGGTGCTGCGGGACTTCTACGCCAAGGACCCGACCGACCCCGCGTTCCAGTGGGCGCTGACCGAGATCGCCGACGAGTGCCGGCACTCGATCATGTTCGCGCGCGGCGCCGCGAAGCTGCGCGCCCCCGCGTACCGGCCGCGCCGCCTGGTGGTCGAGCTGGGCCGCGCGTTCAAGACCCTCGCGGTCGGCGAGGCGGCCTACGCGGCGATCCTGGTCGCCGAGGAGGTCCTCGACGTCATGCAGCGCGACTGGATGCGCGACGAGCGGGTGGTGCCCTTCGTGCGCACCATCAACAACATCCACGTGGTCGAGGAGTCCCGGCACATGAAGTTCGCCCGGGAGGAGACCCGGGAGCGGCTCAGGGGCGCGGGGTGGCTGCGCCGCCAGTTCAACGCGATCGTCGTCGCCGGCGCGTCCTACGCCATCGTCAGCAGCATGGTCAGCGACAAGGTCTACGCCAACGCGGGCCTCGACCCGGAGCGCGCCATCCGCGAGGCCCGCGCCAACGAGCACCACAAGTCGATGCTGCGCTCCAGCTGCGCCGGCCTGATGGAGTTCCTGGACTCGGCGGGCCTGCTGACCAAGGCCGCGACCAGGATCTACCAGCGCGCGAACCTGATCTGACGCCATGGCCTTCGCGATCACCCAGACCTGCTGCAACGACGCGTCCTGCGTCGCGGTCTGCCCGGTCAACTGCATCCACCCGACGCCGGACGAGCCGGACTTCGGCACCACCGAGATGCTCTACGTCGACCCGCGCACGTGCATCGACTGCGGCGCGTGCGCGGACGCGTGCCCGGTCGACGCGATCTTCCCGGTGGACGCCCTGTCCGCGCCGCTCCAGGTCTACGCGAAGATCAACGCCGACCACTACGCGGACCGCGACCCGATCGCGGAGGCGGCGGACCCGACGCCGAACTTCCACGCCTGGGGCCCGCCGGTGTTCAGCCGCACCATCCCGGCCGACTTCGCGCCGCCGGACGTCGCGGTCGTGGGCACCGGCCCCGCCGGCATGTACGCCGTCGAGGACCTGCTGCTGCACACCAACGCCCGGGTCACCCTGATCGACCGGCTGCCCGTCGCGGGCGGCCTGGTCCGCTACGGCGTCGCGCCCGACCACCCGTCCACCAAGAAGATCGGCGAGGTGTTCGCGCGCTTCCACACCCACCCCCGGCTGCGCCTGCGGCTGGGCGTCGAGGTGGGCCGCGACGTCACCGCGGCGGAGCTGGCCGCGCGGCACGACGCGGTGGTCTACGCCGTCGGCGCGTCCGCCGCCCGCCGGCTGGGCGTCCCCGGCGAGGACCTGCCCGGCAGCCTCGCCGCCACCACCGTCGTGGCCTGGTACAACGGGCACCCGGACGTGCCGGCGGACGCCGTCGACCTGTCCGCCGAGCGCGTCGTCGTGGTCGGCACCGGCAACGTGGCGCTGGACGTCGCGCGCATCCTCACCACCGACCCGGCCGCCCTGGAGGGCACGTCCATCGCGCCGCACGCCCTCGCCCGGCTCCGGTCGAGCAAGGTCCGCGAGGTCGTGCTGCTCGCGCGCCGGGGCCCGGACGCCGCCGCGTACACCCGGCCCGAGCTGCTGGCCCTGCTGGAGCGCGACGACCTGGACGTGGTGGTCGACGCGAGGGACGAGCGCACCACCCGCGCGATCGCCGCCGCCGCGCCGGCGGACAAGGCGGGCCTGCTCCGGGGCGTCGCGCGGGAGGTCGTGGACTGGTCCGCGCCCCCGCCGGCCGACCGGCGGCGCATCGTGCTCCGCTTCCACAGCGCGCCCGTCGAGGTCCTGGGCGACGGCGAGGTGCGCGGCCTGCGCGTCACCGGGCCCGACGGCGACGCGGAGATCACGGCGGGCCGGGTCGTGCGGGCCGTCGGCTACCGCGGCACCCCGCTGCCCGGCCTCCCGTTCGACGAGGCCACCGGCACCATCCCGCACACCGGCGGCCGGGTCGAGGGCCTGACCGGCGCCTACGTCGTCGGCTGGGCCAAGCGCGGACCCAGCGGCGGCATCGGCGCGAACCGGGCGTGCTCCCGGGAGACCGTGGGCACGCTCATCGCGGACGCCGCCGCCGGGCGGCTGCCCGTGCGCCGCCGCCTCCTCCCGCGCCTGCTCCGGAGGTAGCGGGCCGGCGCGTTTGGCGAGGTGGCACCGAGGTACCTGCTGGTGGTGACGCGGGCGAACCGAGTGGGAACGGGCGGGTGACGGCGCCGTCCGCGTGGTCACCGCTGCGCCGCGCCACCTACCGCGCGGTGTGGCTGGCCCAGTTCGCGTCCAACATCGGCACGTGGGCGCAGACCGTCGGCGCGCAGTGGTTCATGGGCGACCTGGGCGGCAGCGAGCTGCAGGTGGCGCTCGTGCAGGCGGCCACCACCCTGCCGGTGTTCCTGCTGGTGGTGCCGGCGGGCGCGATCGGCGACATCCTCGACCGGCGCCGCGTGCTGATCGCCGGCCAGGGCCTGATGCTGGTCGGCGCGGCGGCGCTGGTGGTGCTGGCCGGCAGCGGCACGGCCACGCCCGTGACGCTGCTGGCGCTGATCGGTCTCATGGGCGTGGGGCAGGCGCTGACCATGCCGTCGTTCCAGGCGATCCAGCCCGAGCTGGTGCCGCGCGAGGAGATCCCGCAGGCGGCGCTGCTCAACGGGGTGAACATGAACGTCGGCCGCGCGGTCGGGCCCGCGCTGGGCGGCGCGCTGATCGCGGCGGTCGGGCCCGAGGCGACGTTCGCGTTCAACGCCGTGTCGTTCCTGGGCGTGCTGCTGGTGCTGTGGCGGTGGCGGCGGCCGTCCGACCACCGCCCGCTGGGCGCCGAGCACGTGGGCACCGCCGTGCGGACCGGCGCCCGGTACGTGCGCAGCTCGCCCCTGTTCTCCCGGGTGCTGGCGCGGTGCGTGCTGTTCGTCGTGTTCGGCAGCGGGCTGTGGGCGCTGCTGCCCGCGCTCGCCCGCGGCCCGCTGGGGCTCGACGCCGGCGGCTACGGCACGCTGCTCGGCTGCGTCGGGGTCGGGGCGATCGGCGGCGCGTTCGTGGTGCCCAGGCTGCTGCGGCGGATCGGGAAGAACCTGCTGGTCACCCTCGCGACGTTCGCGTACGCGGGTGCCACCGCCGTGGCCGGGCTCACCGGGTCGATGGCCGTGGCGGTCCCCGCGATGCTCCTCACCGGCACGGCGTGGATCGCCGTGCTGTCCACCCTCAACGCCACCGCCCAGGTGCTGCTCCCGGCGTGGACGAGGGCCCGCGCCCTGGCCTACTACCAGCTGATGTTCATGGGCGGCCAGGCGTTCGGCGCGGTGGTCTGGGGCTGGGTCGCCTCGACCCTGGGCGTGCGGACCGCGCTGCTCGTCCCGGCCGGCGCGATGGTGCTCGTCGCCCTGGTCGCCGCCCGGCTGCTGCCGCTGACCGACCGCGCCCTGGACACCTCGCCCGCGAGCCTGTGGGACGCGCCGCCCGAGGTGACCGACACCGACGCGGGCCCGGTGCTGGTGACCGTCCGGTGGCGCGTGCCGGAGGAGCGGGCGGCCGGGTTCGCCGAGGCCATGCGCAAGGTCGAGCGGTCCCGCAGGCGCACCGGCGCGACCCTGTGGGGCCTGTTCCGCGACTCCGAGGACCCCGAGCTGTTCCTGGAGACCTTCACCGTCGCCACCTGGCACGAGCACCTGCGCCAGCACTTGGAGCGGGGCACGGCGGTCGACGTGGAGGTCGAACGCGCGGCCCGCGCCCTGGCCGACGGGGAACCGGTGGTCAGCCACCTGCTGTGGGTCCGGCCGACCGGCGCCTGACCGGCTGTGAGGTGTCCTCGGTCGCGGTGTCGTCGGTCACGCCAGGGGCGGCTGCCCGCTCACCCGGGCCTGCCGGAGCAGGTGGTCGGCCTGGTCCTTGGCCAGGCGGTTGGTGAAGCCGCAGAAGGTGCACTGCGTCGTGTACCTGGTCCGCACCGGGAACAGCGGGACGAAGAACAGCGAGAACTTCGTGACCGCCCGGTGCAGCGGGTGCGCCGCCGGGTTGCCGCACCGGGGGCACACCAGCGTCAGCATCGCCAGGACGAAGACCTTGGTCCGCAAGCCGAAGATCACCACGTTCGCCGCACTCCCCGTAAAATTCGTCGGACTTCCAGAGTCGCACAGAACCGGGTGGGCCGCGGCCGGCCGCATGAGAGGCGCCGGTGCGGGGAAGCCACCCGGGGCGAGGACCGCCCGGCGATCCCGGCGCGGCCCGTATGAGGAGGCGATGCGGTGACCGACAGGGAACCCCGCGACCAGCAGTTGCGGGTGGAGCGACAGCACCGGGACGACGCGGTGGTCGTGAGCGCGCACGGCGAAGTGGACGGCACGAACGTGTCGCTGCTCCGCGACGAGGTGGCCGCCGCCTTCGCCGAGGCGAGGGCCGTGCCCGTGGTGGTCGACCTGACCGACGTTGGCTTCTTCGCCTCGATCGGCATGGCCCTGCTGGTCGAACACCACCGGCTGGGCGAGGACCGGTCGACCCCGCTGCGCGTGGTGGCCCCGGCGCGCAGCCCCCTGAGAGCGCTGCGCGCCGCCCGACTGGACCAGGTGCTCGACCTCTACCCGGACCTGCCGACGGCCTTGGCCGCCACGCCCTGAACTGTCGGTGGCGCCTGCTAACTTGCGCGCCATGCCCGCGTCTGACGGGGGCAGAGGAGTGGCTGGTGAAGCAGTACGACCTGTTTTTGTGGCGCCTTGCGATTCCGTTCGGAATGGCAAAACTTACCAGGGGCTGTGAGTGGTAGTCGAAGAGGCGGTTGCAGTCGCCATGGTTGAACTGCATAAGCGCGTGCCCTCTATGTCTGACCTGGATGCAGAGTCGGAAAGAACGTGAGGGTGCGTGAAAAATTCGATAAGAAGTGAAATCGGGATTTTCGAATCCATCGTCGGTGCGGTCGTGGGTAGGTGTCCCTACGGGCTCCTGGTCGTAGCGGATCGCGACAGCGTGGACTCGCACGGTGACTGGGACCCGGCGGTGGAGATCGTGCACGCCGGTACGGATTCTCTCTACATCGGTGTCCAGGACGCCGCAATGGGGATGATCATGGTAATCGTCGCCGAAGGGGGGTCCATGTCCTCCGGGGCGTCCCTGTTGCACGAAGGGGTCCATGGATTCCCCTCGTTGTCTCTTCACTTGTACGAACCCGACGAGTCGTTCTCCTTGGTAATCCCGGTCGACGGTGGAGTGAACATGGTTAAAATATATGGTAACGCGACGAAAGCGCCTTCGGAAATCGTCGTCCTGATTGGGGGTGTCGATGCGGAGTAAGCTCAAACGCTCTGTCGGCACCTCCCGCAGCACCGCCTGGCGTTAGTCGGGGAAGTGGGCGACTCCTCGCCGACCACGCCGGATGGCTGCGGGTGCGATCCGGACGTGGACGAACAGCTCGGCACGGCGGGTACTGGGCGCAGGACTTCGGTGTCCGGTAGGCGGTTGGGCAGGGAAGGGTCTCTCTTGCGGGAGACCGCACAACGGGTTCGCTTCCGGCGGGCCGCGCTCAGGACTCCAGGCGCACTGCGGTGTCGGCGAGCAGGGCGAGGATCCGGCGCCAAGTGCCCGGGTCGGTGGTGGACAGCGGCTCGGGGGAGAAGAAGTACAGGCGGTTCTCGACGATTTCGATGTGGACCGGGAGTTCGGCGTACCGGGCCAGGAGGTCGGGGGAGAAGAGGGTGCGGTCCAGCAGGGCCTGGATTTCCCCGGCCCTGCCGAACGGTCCGGAGACGCTGAACGCCTCGGTGCCGGGGCCGTGCAGGTCGGGTTGCCCGAGGGGGTCCTTGCCGGACTCGACCATGGCGCCCATGCGTTTCGTCCGCGACTTCAGCACCAGGTGGGGCAGGTCGGCGTCGAGAGGCGTGGTCGCGTAGCCCCAGCGGTGCGGTTCCCCGTTGCGGTAGCCGGCCGAGTAGCCGTACTGGCCGATCTCCATCGGACGTGGGTCTTCGATGGTGACGACGTCGACGGCGCAGCGGTTGATGCCGATGTCGAAGATCCCGGCGGGGTGCTCCGGGTCCTTGACCTTCATCCGGTAACCCATGTCGTTCCGGGCGGCGAACTGCATGATGCGGTAGTGGTTGACCCGTTCCTGCCGACCGCTCTTGCGGACCAGGAGGACAACCGGGACGACCAGCCCGAGGCCGATCGCCAGCGGCAGCAACCCGAGCAGGCGGACGCCCACGCCGCCGTCCGGGTAGGCGTCGTCGAGGTACATGCTGAGCGGGACGCTCAAGAGACCGGAGAAGGTGGCGGCGGCCAGGGCGGACAACAACGCGCAGCAAGCCACGTCACCGGCCGGGCGGGCGCCGTTCGCTTTCGCGTGCGCCAGTGCCGCGGCCGGGTCGACCGGGGCGGTGAGCGGGGAGTAGTCCAGGTCGTCGAGCACGGCTCACGCTACCCCGTCGGGTGGGCGGAACCTGTCCGACTGGGCGGTTCCGGGTGCGGCTGAGGCGGCGGTTTGACCGCCGCCCGTCACCGCCGGGATCCCGCGTCCGACGACGGTCAGTCGGTCATCAGCGGCACCGCGGCCTGTCCGACCTTCTCGAGGATGCCCGCCGAATCGGCGGTCTGCGGGCCGTAGAAGAAGATGCTGGACAGGAGGTCGTCCTTGCTGATGACCAGCTGGCAGATCCGCATCAGTTCGTAGGTGTAGCAGGCGGCGAACTGGGCGTCGGCGCCCAACGGCGGGAGGACGAGTTCCTTCTCCGGGGTGTAGGGCCCCTCGTCGCCGAACATGAACGGTTCGCAGTCGAGGACCTTGCGGGCGTGCTGCACGGTCTCGGCCGCGGCGTCGAACGTGTGGTAGGAGAAGCGGAACTGGTAGATCTGGGAGAAGGCGGCCTTGTTGACCCAGCTGCTGTAGAGCTTGGTCGCGGACCTGGCGGCGTCGGTCGGCAGCCTCTCCGGGCACATCACGACCGAGCCGTTCATCTGCTCGGAGGCCTTCCTGGGGCTGTAGCCCAGCGAGGCGAACAGGTCGTCGGGGACGTGCGCCCTGAGGAGCCGGGGCTCGATGAGCGCGGGGTCGGGCGTCTTCGGGGCGCTGGTGGTGGTCGTGGTGGTCGTGGTCGGCGCGGCGCTCGACGGCGGTGCGGCCTGCGGCGCGCTCGAGCAGCCGGCCGTGATCGTGAGCAGGGCAGCGTAGAGCGCAACGGTGGTTCTCATGGTTCCCCCCGGATGAATGCGGCGGGCGAACTATAGGTGGTGGCGGCCGGGGCCGATCGTCGGGTCGGACCGCTGCGGTCGTGCGCGGACTCCCGTACCGATCGGGGCGGAGGCGCGGCGTTCGGAACCCTGGCCGGCGCGTACGACGTGGACATCCCGAACCAGACCGCCACCCAGCACGACGGCATGGAGCGGCCGGTCCGGGCGACGTACCGCAAGTTCGCCGTGGAGCAGTGGAGCACGATCGCCTCCTACGAGGGCGACCGCGTGCACACCACCCCGCCGCCCGGTGGGACCGCCACCACCGTGATCAACGACGCCCAGGGCCGCACGGTCGAGAAGCGGCAGTACACCTACAACGCCGCCGGCCTGCTCACCGCGCTCGTCGATCCGGCGAACCACACCTGGCGCTACACCTACGACCTGCGCGGCCGCACCGTCGCCTACGCCTACGCCTACGCCTACGCCAGGCTCGGCCGCCTGACCGCCAAGCACCAGGGCTCGCTGACCGGGACCAGGCTGGCCTCGTGGGAGTGCGACACCGCGCTCGGCGGCATCGGCATGGTGAAGTCGTCCAAGCGGTACGACGGCAACCTCGTCTACCACAAGTACGTCACCGGCTACGACGAAGCCGGACGACCCACCGGCCAGAAGTTCGTCATCCCCGCCTCACCCGGCGTGCAGGCCGCCACTTACGAGGTCAGCCAGAACTACACCTACACCGGCAAGCCCAAGGACACCACTTACGTCGCCGTCAGCTCGGGCGGCCAGGTCGTCGTCCCGGCCGAGACGATCGTCTCGTCGTACAACAGTGCCAACGGCACCCTGGAGAGGACCACCGGCAAGGACGAGTACGTCTCGATCACCGGCTACTCCAGCTTCGGCGAAGTTCTGCGCCTGCAATACGGCAGCGCCGCGGAGGGCGTGAAGAACGTCGCGGTGACCAACTTCTACGAGACCGGCACCCGCCGCCCGGAACGCCTCATCGTCGAGCGGCAGACCACCACCGACGGCGAGCTGGCCGACCGCGCCTACACCTACGACCCGGCCGGCAACATCACCAAGATCGCGGACACGCCGGAGAACCGCGTCCCGGACATCCAGTGCTTCGCCTACGACCACCTGCGCCGCATGACCGACGCGTGGACCCCGGCCTCCGGCAACTGCGCCACCACCAAGTCGGCCGCCACCCTGGGCGGCGCGGCCCCGTACTGGCACTCGTGGACGTTCGACAAGACCGGCAACCGCCTCACCGAGACCCAGCACGCCACCTCCGGCAACACCGTCCGCACCACCACCTATCCGGCCGCCGGCGGTCCGCAGCCGCACGCCGCGTCCGCGGTGACCACGACCGGCCCCAACGGCACGTCGCTGGACACCTTCACCTACGACAACACAGGCCGCACCAAGACGCGCAAGATCGGCGGCGACGAACAGGTCCTGGAGTACGACGTCGAGGGCCGGGTGTCGAAGATCGTCAACCCGGACGGCAAGGAGTCCAGCTACGTCTACGACGCCGACGGTGCACGGTTGATCAGCCGTGAGCCCTCGGCGACCACACTGCACGTGTTTGGCCAGGAGATCCGCCTGGAGAACGGCACCACGACGCCCACCTGGACCCGTTGGTACTCCCACGGTGGGCAGGCGGTGGCGGTGCGCAACAGCGTGTCGGGGCTGAAGTGGCTGGTCCCGGACCACCAGGGCACCAACCAGATCACGGTGGCCACCGACGCTGCGTTGACCGACACCCAACGCCGTCAAGCACCTTACGGTGCTGTGCGTGGTACCGCGCCGCCGTCGTGGCCGGACCGGCTGGGTTTCGTCGGCGGCCGCAACGACGAGTCGGGGCTGACGCAGGTCGGGGCGCGTCTGTACGACAACGCCTCGGGCCGGTTCCTGTCGGTGGACCCGGTGTTGGACAACAACGACCCGCAGCAGCTCAACGGCTACGCCTACGCCAACAACAGCCCGGTCACCTTCAGCGACCCCACCGGCCTGATCATCGACAACTGCGGCCCCGACGGAGTGCTGTGCCAGTCCAAGGAGTACAGCATCCACGGGCCGATGTGGGAGGAGGAGAAGAAGACCTACCAGGCGCTTGCTCGCGGCGCCCAACAACAAGCAGCCATCGTCGACCAGGAGACGAGGCAGGGCGCGGCCGAGGCGGGTATTCCGTGGGAGGCGTACCAGCAGGCGTTGGCCGATGCCCACAAGACGAAGTGGGACGTGGTCAAGGAGGTGGCCTGGGAGGTCATCCGGGACATCTCCGGCTGGAACGACATCGTCGACTGCTTCACCAAGGGCGACATCTGGGGCTGCGCCGGACTGGTGGCCAACCTCGTGCCGTGGGCCAAGGCCGCCAAGATCCTGGAGGCCGGCTACAAGGCTGTGAAGGCCGTGGCGAGCCTGTCGTCGATCGTCGACAACGCCCGGGGGATCTTGAACCGGGTCGGGGCCATCGCAGCACGGGCGCAGGAGAGGGTCGCCAACCGGTTCCAGAAAAAGGGTTGCAACAGCTTCGTGGCCGCGACCCCGGTGTTGATGGCCGATGGTTCGACCAAGCCGATCTCCGAGGTGGAGATAGGCGACGAGGTCAAGGCCACCGATCCCGAAACGGGCGAGACCACGGACCGCGAGGTCGTGGCCACCTTCGTCCACGACGACGAAGGCGACATGACCCGCCTGACCGTGCGTGCCGACGACGGCGCCACCAGCAGCGTGGACGCCACCTCTTGGCACCCGGTCTGGGTCGAAGCCGAAGGCCGCTTCGTCAACATCGGCGACCTGCGACCGGGTCAGCGGCTCACTTCTGTCGACGGCACCTCACCGGCCGTCTCCGACATCGACCGCTACAGGCACTACGAACCGGTCTACGACCTCACCGTCAGCGGCATCCACACCTACTACGTCGTCGTAGGGGTTGCGTCGGTCCTGGTCCACAACTGCGATGTCGACTACGGGGAGGTGCTCGACGACGGGCGCCGGACCGGCGTGATGGCGATCGTCACGCCAGCAGATCTGGGCACGGGTACCAAGCCCAGCCGCCGGATCATCCCCCCTGGTTTCGTGAAGAACACCCCGGGCCACACGAGGGGGCACCTGCTGCCCAAGTCGTTGGGTGGTGACGGCCGGGTTGCGGCGAACATCGTCCGAACCAGTTCGAAGGTGGACAACGGCGCGATGGCGGCCTTCGGGGACTCCATCGCCGCGCACGTGGCCAGCGGGAACACCGTGCTGTTCCAAGCGGCACCGCGGTACCTGCCGGGAGCAAACGTCCCGTACCGGGTGGACATCAGTGCCTTCGACGACGACGGCTGGTCCGTTTCGGCCCAGTTCCTCGTCGGGTGAGAGGATGGGTGACATGTTCCCGTTCGAGCTGGTACGGCTGACCGATGGGGAAAATGAGGTCAGGGTCATCGTGAAGTCGGTCGACGATGGCGCCTTCTGGGAGGCTGAGATCGCGGTGACCAGCATGTTCGTCAAGGGTGGCACCTTGCTGATGTTGTCCCGCGAGAAGGTCGAGGCGTGGTCCCGGGCGCTGGAGGAGCTGGAGCGCGGGGAGGACATCACGTGGATGGAGCAGACCTCGGGTCCCACGGTGCGCATCGAGCTCGACGGTGAACGGGACTGCCCGGACGTCGTGGTGGAGGACGAGTCGATTTCCATGGTGACGGTTCGGGTGCCCATTGCGCTGGAGGACGGGTGGATCGCCGACCACCGGGAACGTGTCCGCCGCTTCATCGAGCAGTGGTGACGGTGGGGCCCTCCAAGGAACCCTGGAGGGCCCCACCACGTGATCGTGGACTGGTGAGTGGAACGGTGCTCGCGTGCGCGGTCATTGCACGGCGCGACGCCACCTCCCGCACCCCGTCCGGGGTGACGTCGAAAACCGCTTTGGCAACGCTGGCAACGGGACCTGCGGTGTGGCGGTGGTGATGAAAGAAGATCTGTTCCAAGCTATGCGTGCTTCTGGTGCGTCTGGTGCAGGGTCGATAACGTAACGTTCTCCGGAGTGGCGAATTCTCGGCGGTGAGCTTCCGGCTGTTTCCGCCGGACAACCTATGACCGAGGATTTCCTTTTGGATCCGGCGCGCGGTGATGGCGAAGTTCGAAAAGCTGTTCTTCGGCGGCGGAAGTTGTCCGGCCAAGCGGCGCAACTTCTTAGCCGAAACGCTGGTGTTGATGGCTGACGGCTCGACCAAACCCATCTCCGAAACAATTCTGAAGTGGATGAAGACGGAGACCTCCGGGACCTGCTGACCTTTGCGGAGCACTTCATCTTCCGATACTCGGATGCGAGTGTCGGAGACCTTGAAGATGTGCTCCTGCATGAGGATCGCCTGGTTTCCCGACGAGGTCGTTACCTTACGGTCGAGTAGGCGACCGTGTGGTGTTGGAGGCGATCAAGACTCCTTGGCCCCGATGGCCGGATTTTGTGCAGGACTGCGACCTGGTGACTACCCGGGAAGTGGGACCGCCAAGCCGGCGCGGCTTGGCGGTCCTGCCTTCACCGCCTCGTGCTCACCTTGGGCGCCACGGGCTGGACCCCCACCGCCTCCTGGTCCATCCCATCCGGCAGCGAGGCCCGGTAGATCGGCATCGCGGCAGCC
This sequence comes from Actinosynnema sp. NPDC059797, assembly GCF_042732085.1. NCBI lineage: Bacteria > Bacillati > Actinomycetota > Actinomycetes > Pseudonocardiales > Pseudonocardiaceae > Actinosynnema > Actinosynnema sp. NPDC059797. The sequence continues at coordinate 21,947 of NZ_JBHWIE010000053.1, read as the reverse complement.
GTCGTGACGATGGCTACCGCCACCAGGATCGCGAACAGCTCCGGCGTCACCATCTCGTACGCCAAGCCGATGTTGATGAACACCAGGATCATCAGCCCGCGCGCGTTCATCAACCCCCCGACCGCCGAGGCGTACCGCCACGAGAAGCCCTGTGCCCGCACCACCGCCGCGCAGCCCAGGTACTTGCCCGCGAACGCCACCGCCATGATGACGACCAGCGGCAGCCACAGGGCGCCTCCCGCGCCGAAGCCCGACACCTCCGTGTTCAAGCCGCTGAAGGCGAAGAACACCGGTAGCAGCAGGATCGAGTTGAGGTCCGTCAGGCGCGTCTCCAGCTCCCTCCGCACCAGCGCGGACTGCGGCATCGCCAGACCGGTGATGAAACCGCCGAACACCGAGAACACCCCGATGTAGTCCGTGAACCACCCGGCCAGCAGGACGACGAACAGGATCAGGGCCATCACGTCGCGGCTCACGCGGCCCTGCCGCTCGACCCGCTGCCCCAGCCTGGCGAACAGGCTCCGCCCCACCGTGAGCATCAGCAGCGCGAACACGGCCGCGCCCGCCACCGTGTCCAGCGCGTCGAGCGGGCCGCTGGCGGTGCCCACGGCGATGATCACCGCCAGCAGCACCCACGCCACCGCGTCGTCGATCGCCGCCGCGACCAGGGTCAGGCCGCCGATCGGGGTGTTGGCGATCCCGCGCTCCTGGAGGATGCGCGCCAGCATCGGGAACGCGGTGATCGACAGCGCCCCGCCGACGAAGAGCATGAACTCCCACTTGCTCGTGCCCTCGACGCTCAGCGAGCCGAAGAACAGCAGCGCCGCCCCGGCGCCCAGCGCGAACGTCGGCACGATGCCGGACACGGCGAGCCCGGTGGCCCTCCGCATGTTGGACCCACCGGTGAGGCCGTGGTCGAGGGAGGCCCCGACCAGGAACATGTAGAACGTCAGGCCGATGGTGCTCAGCACGTACAGGACGCCCTTGACGTCCGCGGGGAACAGCTGGGCCTGCACGCCGGGCGCGACCGCGCCGAGCAGCGCCGGTCCGAGCAGGACGCCGGCGACCATCTCGCCGACCACCCTGGGCTGCCGGACCAGCATGGCGAGGCGCCCGCACAGGGTGGTCGCGGCGAGCACCGCCGCCAGCGCCGCGAACACGCGCAACGCGAACTCGATCTGGTTCACTGGGTGGTCTCCTGGATGTGAGGGGGTCGGGGGCACCCCGGGCTGTCGAAGTAGCGGCCGGCCAGGCGGAGCCTGCGGGCGTGCAGGACCATGACCGTGCCGAGCACGAGCTGGACCGCGCTGAGCCACACGTCCTCCCACCGGTCCCGCACGCGCAGCAGCGCGCCGAGCACGGCCAGGCGACGCGGCGGCAGCGGCTCGCCGACCCGCACGAGCAGGCACGGGCCGCGGTTCGGCAGCGACCGGGTGTGCCTCACCGTGGAGTGGAGCGTGAAGCGCCGCAGCACCTCGCCGGTCGCCGCCCGCAGCGCCAGCGGGGACAGCCGCCACGCCGGGCACGGGCGGTTGGCCGCCACGCCGAACGGGATGTGGTGCGCCTCCCGGGCCGGGACGCGCTCCCACCGGCTCGGGTCGAACACCTCCGGGCGGTCGTGGCCGGTGGCGTGGTAGTCGGGGTAGCTGAAGCACAACACCGAACCGGCGGGCAGCGTGGTGCGCTCGTCCAGCTCGATGTCGGCGGTGGCGATGCGGTGCGCGATGCCGAACAGCGGGTAGAGCCGCAGGGTCTCGTCGAGCACGTGGGCGAAGTAGCGGTCGTCGTCGGGGTCGGCCGCGAGCCGGGCCGCCACGTCCGGGTGCTGTGCCAGCACGAGCAGCAGGTGCGCCATCGCCTCGGACATCTGGACCACGGCCGTGTTGAAGAACGTGCCCTGGAGGTAGTGCACCCGCTCGGCGGGGGTGAGGGACGCGGGCAGCGGTCGCCGCACGTCGCCCGCCTCGACGCGCCGGGTCAGGTAGCGGGTCAGCCGGGCCCGCCGCGCCGGGTGGCGCAGGCCCGTGCACTTGAGCGAGGTGACCACGTCGTGGGCGTGCCCCACGACCAGGTCCCGCGCCTCGCGCGTGCCCGGCTCGCCGAACACCACCTCGTGGAAGTACTCCGCCCACACCGGCAGCATCAGGTCGCGCAGCCGCACCGCGGTGACCCGGCCGGTGACCAGCTCGTCGAGCACCCGGCCGGCGCAGCGGGCCGCCGCCGCGGACAGCGCGTCACCCGGCCCGGACAGCAGGGTGCGCGTCGTGCGGGCCACGTCGTCGTAGCGCGGTCCCTCCTCCAGGTGCTCCTGGTGCACCTCCGGGCCGGGGGAGAGCCAGTACCAGAACAGGTCCGAGAGCCCGGCGCCGCGGCTGCGGCCGTTCGCGGCGGGGTGGCCGTAGACCTCCAGGAACCGGTCCGCCCCGACCCGCGCGTTCGGGAACGTGACGGCGTCGTCCCCGTTGACCTTCTCGAACACCTTGACGCGCAGGGCCACCACCCGCGCCGGCAGCCAGCGCGGCGCGGTCAGCACCACCGCGGCGGCGAGCAACCCGGTCACCCACACCGCGCGAACACCCCCGTCCCGCGCGGCACGACCAGGTCGCGGGTGAGGTCGGCGAGGTCACGCCCGCCGCACAGCGCCAGGACGTGGTCGACCTCGTCGCGCAGCACGTCCAGCACCCGCGCCACCCCGGCCTCGCCGTCCGCGGCGAGACCCCACAGCACCGGCCTGCCCACGCCGACGGCAGCCGCGCCGAGCGCCAGCGCCACGGCCACGTCGCCACCGCCCCGGACCCCGCCGTCGAGCAGCACCGGCACCCGGCCGGCGACCGCGTCCACCACGGCGGGCAGCGCCTCGATCGCCGCGGGCGCCACGTCGCACTGCCGGCCGCCGTGGTTGGACACGACCACCCCGGCCGCGCCGTGTTCGACCGCGAGCACCGCGTCCCGGGGGTGCAGCACGCCCTTGAGCCACACCGGGAGCGACGTCAGCTCCCGCAGCCGGTCCAGGTGCGCCCACGACGCCGCCGGTGACATCCCGATGTCCCGCGTGCCACCGGGCGGCGCGCCGGGCACGTCCCGCATGTTCTCCGCCGCGAGCCCCGCGGGCAGGTCGTGGAAGCCGTGCTCGGCGTCGCGGCGGTGCCTGCCGAACACCGGCGAGTCGGCGGTCACCACCAGGGCCGTGCAGCCGGCGCGCTCCGCCCGCCGCACCAGGCACGCCGTCACGTCCTCGTCGGGGTGCGGGTAGAGCTGGAACCACACGGACGCGCCCGGGTCCACGGCCCGCGCCGCCGCCACCACCTCGGCGACCGCCACCGTGGCGGCCACGCCGGTCACCAGCACCGTCCCCGCCGCCGCGGCCGCCCGCGCCGTGGCCGGCTCGCCCCCGGGGTGGGCGAGCCGGTGGAAGGCGGTCGGCGCGACCAGCACCGGCAGCGCCAGGCGTCCGCCGGGCAGGTCGACGGCGAGGTCGCGGGTCTCCGCGCCGCGCAGCACCCTCGGCAGCAGGGCGAGCCGCCGGAACGCCGCCTCGTTCTCGCCGAGCGCGGTCTCGTCGCCGACACCGCCCGCGTAGTAGTCGTAGTGCACCGGGTCGAGCACCGCGCGGGCCCTGTCGTGCAGCTCGGCCAGGACGGCGCTCACCGCGTGCCCGCGGCGGTCGGCGCGAGCCGGTCGCCCAGGAACGCCAGCAGCGGCGCGCGGTGCACCTCCTCGCTGTCCCACTCGTTCTCCAGGTTCTCGGTGAGGTGGTGCTCGCCGAGCAGCTCGCCGCCCCGGAAGTGCCGCACCACCGGGTGGAGGTAGCGGCCGTCGAGCCCGCTGGTGCTGTCCTGGGAGTTGCGGCCCGCGGTGACGTCGAACGGGTTGATCCGGTCGTGGTCCGCGCCGTACTCCAGCGTCACCGCCAGGTAGGAGTCGACCTCGCCGAAGTCGCCCCGCGCGACCGCCTCGTGCAGGTGGGCGACCGGCACCTCCTCGGCGTAGCGGGTGGACCCGTCCGGCCCGACGAGCACGGCGTCCGCCAGGAACGAGAACATCTGCCACAGCGCGGAGGTGCGGTTCACCCGTTCGATCACGGCGTCGACGACCGCGCCCGCGGTGGGCGCCAGGTCCCGGGCGGGCCACGGCACGCCGTGGTAGCGGTGCTCCAGGATGCGGTGCAGCGCCCGCACCCCGTACCGGAAGCCGTGGATGAACCCGCTGGTCGACTTCTTGAAGTCCCTGGCCTGCGTGATGGTGCCGGCGAAGAACAGGTCGGGCACGTTCACCGACTCCCAGGCCGCGGTCTGGTCCGGGAAGCGGTCGTTGATGGTCAGCGCCGGCCGGCACTCGGGCGCGAAGATCGACGCGTCGAACCGGAACCCGGTCGCCAGGATCACCCGGTCGTAGCGGATCTCCTTCACCCGCTCGTCGACCCGCTCGAAGCTGACCGGCACCAGGAACCCGTCGCCGTCGGGCTTGATGGCCAGCACCCGGCCGTCCAGCACCGCGTTCTGCGACTTGAGCTGGTAGGTGTCGAGGAAGTTGTTGTTGACCGCGCGCAGGTGGCCGACGAAGTGGGTCTGCCACGCCAGCTTCAGCGAGCCGGGGCCCGCGACGTGGATGACCGCCGCGGTCTCCACGAGGTTGTCGGCGGTCTCGAACGCGGAGTTGCCGCGCCCGATGATCAGCACCCGCTGCCCGGTGAAGTCGGCGGGGTCCACCGACACCTCGTCGTACCGCTCGGCGTGCTCCACCCCGTCGATCGGCGGCACGTACGACCGGGACACGCCGGTGGCCACGACGAGCCGCTTCGCCCGGTAGGTGTTGTCGTGCTGGTCGCGGACCACGAAGTCGTCCGGCCGGGTCACCGACACGACCCGGGTGCCGAAGCGGATCGGCAGCTCGTGCCGGGCGGCGAAGTCCGCCAGGTAGCGGAGCATGTCGTCGGCGGCCGGGAAGTAGCGCGGCGTGTACTCGGTGAACAGCGGCGACGACTCCTCGGTCAGCAGCGAGTTCCAGTCGGTGCGCAGGTTCAGCTCGGGGTCGTCCCAGCCGGTGTGCACCTTGTTGATGGAGATCAGGGTGCGGTGCCGGGGGAAGCGGGTGAAGAACGCGCCGGGCGCGTCACCGGCGTCGAGCACCAGGTGGTCCCGCCCGGCGCGGGAGAGCAGGTACGACGCCTGGAGCCCCGCCGGGCCGGCTCCGATGACCAGGCACTCCGTCGAAACCTCGGTGGACACGGCTTTCTCCTCACGTCTCGGTGGACAGCAGGCGCTTGTCCGGCTTGCCGCCCGGGTCGAGGTGGCCCAGGTCGCGGGTGCGCAC
>NZ_JBHWIE010000053.1:0-16624 GCF_042732085.1 Actinosynnema sp. NPDC059797 | reverse complement strand
CGTCCCCTGGGTGTTGAGGGGTTTCTCATCCCGTCTCGGTGTACTGCTGGCGCTTGTCCGGCTTGCCGCTCGGGGCGAGCGGTGGTTCGGCGTTCGCGGTCACGCGCGCCGGCGCGCACGCCGCGCCCAGGCGGTCGGCCACCAGCGCGCGCAGCGCCGCCGGGTCGGGCGCCCGGCCGGCGGCCGGCACCACGAACGCGTGCACGGCCTCGCCGGTGTCCTCGTCCGGCGCCGCGACCACGTAGGCCTCGGCGACGTCCGGGTGCTCGGCGAGGACCCGCTCGATCGGACCCGCGTAGTGCAGGTTCGCGTTGACGATGACCACGTCCCGGGTGCGGCCGGTCAGGTGCAGGCGGCCGCCCGGGTCGAGGTGGCCCAGGTCGCGGGTGCGCACCCAGCCGTCCGCGAACACCTCGGCCGACCGCTCCGGGTCCGCCCAGTACCCGCGGGCCTGGGCGGGGGTGCGGACGAACAGCTCGCCGTCGACGCCGACCGGCACCGGCGCGCCGCGCTCGTCGCGGATGTCGACGTCCACCGCGGCCGGCGGGACGCCCACCGAGCCGGGCGGGTCGTCCGGGGTGGCCATGGAGATCATCCCGGTCTCGGTCTGCCCGTAACCGTGGAACACGACCGGCCCGAGCACGTCCAGCGCCTCGCGGTGCCGGGCGGCGGTCAGGGGCGACCCGGACACCATCAGCGCGCGCAGCGACGACAGGTCGGCCGGGTCGCGGCGCTGCGCGGCGACGAGCTTCGCCAGGCGCGGCACGGTGATCACGCTCGACGTGGCCCGGTGGCGGACGATCGCGCCGGGCAGCTCGGGCCGGTCGGTGAGGACCACCGCGCCGCCGGCGGCGACGGCCACCACGGCGTACTCGAACATCACCTGGCTCGACAGCGTCCCGAACACCAGGTGGCGCTCCAGCCGGGGCGCCAGCTCGCGGATCGCGGGCGGCCACGACGCCGGCCGCGCGGCCCACGCCGCCCCCAGCGCGGCGTAGGTCTGCGCGCACGCCTTCGGCAGGCCCGTGCTGCCGCTGGTGTGGATCAGCCGGGCGACGTCACCGGGCCGCCCGCCCAACCGCAGGGGGCCGCTGTCGGCACGGGCCGCGCACAGCGACTCCGCGGTGAGCGTGCGCGGCACCGCACCCGACTCGGTGACCACCGCGGTGGAGTCGGTGACCACCGCGGCGATGTCGAGGCCGAGGAGGTGGCGCCGCTGCGCCTCGGGCAGCCCCGGCCGCACCCCCACCACCCTGGCCCCCACCGCGTGGGCGGCGAGGACGACCGCGAACGCCTCCGGCGTGACGCCGAGCAGGAGCGCGACGCCGTCACCCGGCCCCAGCCCCGCGCCCCGCAGCCCGGCCGCGACCCGCGCGACGAGGTCGAGCACCTCCGCGCCGGTCACCGCGCGGTCGCCGTGTTCGAGCACCGGCCGGTCCGCCGCGGCGTCGAGCGCGTCGAGCACCGCGCGCGGGAACGGCCCGGCCTCACGCGCCGGCAAGGCACTCCTTCAAGAACACGGCCAGCGGCTGCCGGTGCACCTCCGGCAGGTCCCAGCGGTTCTCCAGGTTCTCGGCCAGGTGGTGGGTCGCGGTGAGCACGCCGTCCCGGTAGTGGCGCACCACCGGGTGCAGGTAGCTCGCGTCGTGGGCGTGCTCCGCGTCGTTCTCCGCGACCCGCGGCACCGAGATGTCGAACGGGTCCACCGCGTCGTGGTTCGGCCCGTACTCCAGCGTCGTGACGAACCGGTGCCCGGCCGGGCCAAGGCCGCCGTCGGCGACGTAGGCCACCGGGACCTCCTCCTGGTACCGGGCGGTCCCGCCGTCGACCGTCACCACGTCGCCCATGACCGCGAACTGCTGCCACAGCGCGGAGGACCGGTTCACCCTGGCCACGATCGCGTCGCCGATGGCCTCCGGCGACGCCTCCAGCCCGGTCGACGGCCACGGGACGCCGTGGTGGCGGGCGGCGAGGACGCGGTGCAGGGCGCGGACCGCGTAGCGGAAGCCGTGGATGAAGCCGTTGGTGGACTTCTTGAAGTCGCGCTGCTGGGTGAGCGTGCCCGCGAAGTACAGGCCGGGCACCGTGGTCGACTCGAACGCGGGCGTCTGCTCCGGGAACCGGTCGTCGATCACCAGCGCCGGGCGGCAGCTCTCGTCGAACACCGAGGCGTCGAACCGGAACCCGGTGCACGCGATGACCCGGTCGTACTCCAGCTCCCGCAGCCCCTCGACCGCGCGGGCGTAGCGGAACAGCACCCGGAACCCGCCGCCGGGCCGCGGCTCGATGCGCTCCACCGCGCCGTCGAGGACCGCGTTCTCCGACTTGAGCTGGTAGGTGTCCAGGAAGTTGTTGTTCACCGCGCGCAGGTGCCCGACGTAGTGCGTCTGCCAGGCGAGCCGCACCGAGTGCGGTCCGGCCACGTGGATGACCGCGGCGTGCTCCACCAGCGAGTCGGCGGTCTCGAACCCCGAGTTGCCCTTGCCGATGACCAGGACGCGCTGGTCGGCGAACGACTCCGGGTCGGTGTCGAACGAGTCGTAGCGCTCGACGTGCTCGATGCCCGGGATCGGCGGCACGTGCAGCCGGGAGACCCCGGTCGCCACGACGAGCCGCGCGGCCCGCCACGTCCGGCCGTCGCCGTCGACCACGGCGAACCCGTCGTCGTCGCGGGAGATCCGGGTGACGTCGATGCCGTAGTGCGCCCGGACCCCGGTGGCCTCGGCGAAGTCGGCCAGGTAGCGGACCATGTCGTCGGCGTGGGGGAAGTACCGGCGGCTGTAGCGGGTGAACAGCAGCTCCGGGTCGTCGGACAGCAGCGAGTTCCAGTCCACGCGCAGCCGCTGCTCCGGGTCGGCGTACCCGGAGTGCACCTTGTTGATCGAGATCAGCGTGCGGTGCCTCGGGTAGCGGGTGAAGAAAGCGCCCGGCCCGGCGCTGCGTTCGAGGACGGCGTAGTCGCGGCCGTCGCGCTCCAGCAGGGCGGCGAGCTGGAGGCCCGCCGGCCCGGCCCCGATGATCAGGTAGTCGTGCGCCATGCCCCGGGAAGCTACGGAGCGGATCTCAGAACTCTCTGAGATCGGCCGCCTACCTTCCGTGGCGTGACCACGACCACCCCCGGCGCCGTGACCGGCGCTCCCGTGGACCTCGGCGCGCCGCTGAGCGGTGACGACCTCCATCGTGCGGCACGGCCGCTCCCGGTGCTCGTCGGCCCCGCCGTCTCCGACCGGGTCCAGCGCGGCCGCGAGTTCCTGCGCACCGTGCTCGCCGACGACGACCGGCCCGTCTACGGCGCCAAGACCGGCTTCGGCGCCCTGATCGGCTTCGCCGGCCGCGCCGACGAGGCCGACCAGTGCGACAACACCCTCGCGCACCTCGGCGCGGGCCAGGGACCCGACCTGCCCGCCGACATCGCCCGCGCCGCGCTGCTCGTGCGGACGTGGTCGTTGGCCCGGGGGGTCTCCGGGGTGTCGCCGCACGTCGTCGACGGCCTCGCCGCGATGTTCGCGACCACGTTCGTGCCGGCGATCCCGCGGTACGGCTCGGTCGGCGCGAGCGGCGACCTCATCCCGCTGGCCTACGCGACCCAGGCGCTGCGCGGGCGCGGGCACGCCTACGTCGACGGCGAGCGGCTGCCCGCCGACGAGGCCCTGCGCCGCGCCGGCCTCACCCCGCTGACCCTCGACGGCCGCGACGCGCTGGCGCTGGTCAACGGCACGTCCGTCACGACCGCCGCCCTCGCCCTCGCGCTCGGCAGCGTGCGCGCCTCGCACCGCGCCGCCCAGGACCTCACCTGCCTGCTCGTGGACGTCCTCGGCGGCGACCCCGGTTTCCTGGACCCGCGCCTGATCGCGGCGTACGGTCACCCCGGCGCGGTCGCCGTCGCCGACCGGATGCGCGGCGCGCTCGCCGGCACCGCGCCGAGCGGCACCCGGCCCCTCCAGGAGCCCTACAGCATCCGGTGCTCGCCGCAGTTGCTGGGCGCGGCCGAGGACGCGCTGCGCTACGTGGACGGCGTGGTGGCCGCGGACCTGGGCGGCGTCAGCGACAACCCGCTGTTCTTCCCGGAGGACGACCTCGTCGCGCACGGCGGCAACTTCTTCGGCCAGCCGGCCGCGATCGCCGCCGACGTGCTGGCGATGGTCACCGCGTCGGTGGGCAACCTCGTCGAGCGGCAGCTGGACCTGCTGGTCGACCCGGTCCGCAACACCGGCCTGCCGCCGATGCTGGCCGCGGGCCCGGGTCAGCAGCACGGGCTCCAGGGCGTGCAGCTCGCCACGACCGCGTTCGTCGCCGAGATCCGCCGCACGGCCGTGCCCGCGGGCACCCAGAGCCTGCCGACCAACCTGCACAACCAGGACGTCGTGCCGTTCGGCACCCAGGCCGCGCTGCGGGCCTACGACCTCGCCGAGCTGCTGCGGCTGCTGTGCGGCTCGCTGGCGCTCGGGCTGCGGCAGGCCGTGCACGTGGGCGGCAGGCGGCCGACCGCCCCGGGGTGCGCCGCGCTGCTCGACACCCTCGCGGACGCGATCCAGCCCGTGGACCCCGACCGCCCGCTCGACGCCGACGTGCGCCTGGCCGCCGACCTGGTCACCGGGTACCCGAGCTGACCTCCGGGCCCGGGTCCGGCACGGCGTCGTCCCCGGCAACGGGTTCGGGGGCGGGGGCGGTTCCGGAGAGGCGGGCGGTGTCGAGGCCGGTGTCGAGGCCGGGGGAGGCTTCGGGGGCGGAGCCGGGGCCGGGACCGGCGCTGGGGCCGGTGTCGGGGTCGGCCGCCGGCAGCCGCAGGGTGAACCGGGCGCCCAGGCCCGGGTGGCCGCTCGCCTCGACCGCGCCCCCGTGGCCGGTCACGACCTCCCGCAGCAGCGCCAGCCCCAACCCGAAGCGCCGCTCGGACCCGCCCGGCCCGCCCGGCCCCCCGGACCCTCCCGGCCCGCGGTGGAACCGGTCGAAGAGCCGGTCCGCCTCGGCCTGGTCGAACCCCTCGCCGGTGTCCGCGACGACCAGCTCGACGCACCCGTCCCGGCCCCGCCCGAGGCGCACGTCGATCCGGCCGCCCGCCGGGGTGTGGCGCATCGCGTTCGCCAGCAGCTCGTCGACCGCGCGCCGCAGCGCGGTCTCGACGCCGGCCACCACCAGCGGGCCGGCGGGCCGCTCGACGGCCAGCGCGACGTGCCGCTCCGCCGCCCGCTCGGCCTCCGCCGCCACCGCGGCCTCCGCCAGGGCGGCCAGGTCCACCGCCCGGCCGCCGGGCCGCGCCGACCGGTCGTCCAGCCGCGCCGACAGCAGCAGGTCGTCCACCACGTCGCCGAGCCCGCGGATCGAACCGGCGAGCTTGTCCAGGCCGGCGCGGTGGTCGTCGGGGAGGCGGGCCGCGGCGGCGCGGCGCGCGAGCAGCTGCACCCGCGTGTACGCCCGCGCGATCGGCGTCCGCAGCTCGTGGCTCGCGTCGGTGACGAACCGCCGCTGCCTGGCGAGCGCCTCCGCCAGCGGCGCGACCGCGCGCCTGCCCACCAGCAGCCCCGTCACCGCCGCCGCGACCAGGCCGCAGAACTCCGCGATCGCCAGCGCCAGCAGGAGGTGACGCCGGTCGGCGAGCTGGTAGCGGGTGTCGAACACGGCCTGCACCGCGCTGTCGCCGTCGCCCGGCCGGGTGAGCACCAGGTACCTGGTCCCGTTGCGCGCCACGGTGCGCTCGATCTCCAGGCCCGAGGCCCGCACCGCGTCGAGGTCGCCGCGCAGCGGGAACCCCCGGGGCACCCGCGGCGCCCCGTCGTGGAGCACGTCGCCGACGAGGGTGAACAGCCACGTGCACCCCGGTGGCGTCGACGGCGACCCGTACGAGGCGCTGTACCGCAGCTCCCGCTCCACCTGCGCGTCCTGGGCGCTCGTCATCACGGCGAAGGCGATGCCGCCGACGAACGCGACCAGCGCGGTGATCGCGAGGCCGACCAGCACGCTGACCCGCAGGCGGGTCCGCCGGATGACCGCGCGTTCCGCCTCGGCCCACGAACGGCTCACAACGCCCCCAAGCGGTACCCGAGCCCCTGGACGGTGTGCACCACCGAACGGTCGATCTTGGTCCGCAGGTAGTACACGTACGTGTCCACAATGGAGGGGGCGGGCGCGTCGTGGAAGACCCTCCGCCGCAACGCTGCCCGAGTGTGCACCGTGTTCGGGTGGGTCGCCAGCACCCGCAGCAGCGCGAACTCGCGCGCCGTCAGCGGCACCCGCCCGCCGTCCGGCAGCACCACCTCCCGCTGCCGGAGGTCCAGGTGCCCGGCCCCGATCCGCAGCACGTCGGTCAGCTCCAGCGCGCGCCGGCACAGCGCCCGCAGCCGCGCGCTCAGCTCGTCCAGGTCGAACGGCTTCACCAGGTAGTCGTCCGCGCCCGCGTCCAGGCCGTCGATCCGGTCGTGCACGGTGCCCAGCGCGGTGAGCATCAGCGCGCGCGCCCGCACGGAACTCGCGCGCAGCCGCACCAGCAGGTCCAGCCCGTCGAGGGAGGGCAGCCCGCGGTCGATGACCACGACGTCGTAGGTGCGGGTGAGCCCGAGGTGCAGCCCGCGCTGCCCGTCCGTGGCGACGTCCACGGCGTAGCCCTCGTCGGTCAGGGCGTCGGAGAGCAACTCCACGAGCTCGTGGTCGTCCTCGACCAGGAGCAGTCGGAAGTGGTTGGCCTGCCAGGTCTTCGTGGCGCCCTGCACGTCATCAGAATCCCATTTCCACGTCGCCCGTCAACGTGACCGAAGCGTTGCTCTCTGTGGTCGAGCGATCCTCGGCAACGCGGGTATCGGCACTACGCGGGTACGCCTACCGGGCGCGCGTTCGACAGCGGGTGGACAGCTTCGCCGACCCGTGGGACGTCCGGCGATCCGAAGGCCCGGTGGGCCGACGACCCGACCCGCGACCGTCCGCAGCGGGCGCTCACCCCGTCGCCGGTTCGAGCCTGGTGGTGGGGAACGAGCCGTCGCCGAAGAGCAGGCGCGCGGCGGCGGCCCGGCCGAGCGGGGTGCGCAGCAGCGCGAAGCCCGCTTCGACCGCGCTCCGCTCCCGCACGTGGGACAGGCCGTGGCGCAGCAGGAGCCGGAGGCGGAACCGGGCGCGCAGCGCCGCGCCGTCGTAGTGCCGCAGCACGGAGGCGTCGCCGGTGCGCAGGTAGTCGGCGGTGACGGTCGCGGCCAGCTCCGCCATGCGCAGGCACGGGTCCAGGCCGCCGGCCGTCAGGGGCGACACCGCGCCCGCCGCGTCGCCGACGAGCAGGCCGTCCGGGCAGGCGATCCGCCGCAGGACGCCGCCCACCGGGATCGGGCCGCCGCGGCGGCGCACCGGGCCGGTGGGTTCGGGCGCCCCCGGGAACGCGGCGCGGAACGCCCGCAGCAGGTGGGGCAGCGGCGCGCCGAGCCGGGAGGGCAGGCCGGCCAGGCCGAGGTGCGCGTGCCGCCCGTCGTCGACGAGCCAGGCCAGGTAGCCGGGCGCGAGCCGGGGGTCCAGCACGCAGTGGAACGTCGGCGCGGACGCGGTGGCGGCGACCGGGTGGACCTCCTCGACGCCGGTGATCAGGTGCCGGTTGACGTCGAGGCCGAGCGCCCGCGCGACCGTCGAACGGGCGCCGTCCGCGCCGACGGTGAAGCGCGCCCTGATCCCCGGCGACGGGTAGGACGTGCCCAGGCGCACCCGCGCCCCGGCCCGCTCGGCCCGGGACAGCGCCTCCGCGTAGACGCCGGCCATGTCGGCGACGCGGAACTCGTCGCGCGGGCTGACCAGCTCGACCGGTGCGCGCAGCGACGGCGGGTAGAGCAGGACGCGGCGCACCGCCGGGCCCAGGTGGTGCTTCGGCAGCGCGAAGTCCTCCAGCGTGCGCCGCACGAAGATGCCGGTGGTGCGGATGCCGACGTCGAGGCGGCCGCGGCGCTCGCACACGAGCACGTCGAGACCCCGCCGCGCGAGCAGCCGCGCCGTTTCCAGTCCGGCGAGCCCCGCGCCGACGACGAGCACGTCCACGGTTTCCACACCGGTGGAACGTATCGGCGCCGGCGCGGTCGCGGCGGGGTCGCCACCACACCTCCACCGAACCTCCACGGCTCCTCCACCCCGGGCGGGGGAGCCGTGCCCGGGTCACGCGCCGACGTACTCCGCGAGGTGCTGCCCGGTGAGGGTGGAGCGGGCCGCCACCAGGTCGGCGGGCGTGCCCTCGAAGACGACCCGGCCGCCGTCGTGGCCGGCGCCGGGACCCAGGTCGACGATCCAGTCCGCGTGGGCCATGACCGCCTGGTGGTGCTCGACGACGATGACCGACTTGCCCGAGTCGACGAGCCGGTCCAGCAGGCCCAGCAACTGCTCGACGTCGGCGAGGTGCAGGCCCGAGGTCGGCTCGTCGAGGACGTAGACGCCGCCCTTGTCGGCCATGTGGGTGGCCAGCTTGAGCCGCTGCCGCTCGCCGCCCGACAGGGTGGTCAGCGGTTGGCCGAGGGTGAGGTAGCCGAGGCCCACCTCGACGAGCCGGGTGAGGACGGCGTGCGCGGCGGGGGTGCGCGCCTCGCCCTCGCCGAAGAACCGCTCGGCCTCGGTCACCGACATCGCCAGGACCTCGCTGATGTCGCGGCCGCCGAGGTGGTGGACCAGCACCGAGGCGTCGAACCGCTTCCCCTCGCACTCCTCGCAGGGCGTGGTGACGCCGGCCATCATCGCGAGGTCCGTGTGGACGACGCCGGCGCCGTTGCAGTTCGGGCAGGCGCCCTCGGAGTTGGCGCTGAACAGCGCCGGCTTCACCCCGTTGGCCTTGGCGAACGCCTTGCGGATCGGGTCGAGCAGCCCCGTGTACGTCGCCGGGTTGCTGCGCCGCGAGCCCTTGATGGGCGCCTGGTCGACCGACACGACGCCCGCGGACGCGGGGAGGGAGCCGTGGACCAGCGAGCTCTTGCCCGAGCCCGCGACACCGGTGACCACGCAGAGCACCCCGAGCGGGAGGTCGACGTCGACGTCCCGCAGGTTGTGCGTCGACGCGCCGCGGATCTCCAGCTTGCCGGTGGGCTTCCGCACCGAACCCTTGAGGGACGAGCGGTCGTCGAAGTGGCGGCCGGTGGTGGTGCCGCTCGCGCGCAGCCCCTCGACGTCGCCCTCGAAGCAGACCGCGCCGCCCGCCGAGCCGGCGCCGGGACCGAGGTCCACGACGTGGTCGGCGATCGCGATCACCTCCGGCTTGTGCTCCACGACGAGCACCGTGTTGCCCTTGTCCCGCAGCCGCAGCAGCAGCTCGTTCATCCGCTGGATGTCGTGGGGGTGCAGGCCCGCGGTGGGCTCGTCGAAGACGTAGGTGGTGTCGGTCAGCGAGGAGCCCAGGTGGCGGATCATCTTCACGCGCTGCGCCTCGCCACCCGACAGCGTGCCCGCGGGCCGTTCGAGCGAGAGGTAGCCCAGCCCGATCTCCACGAACGAGTCGAGGGTGCGCCCGAGGTTGGCCAGCAGCGGCGCCACCGACGGCTCGTCCAGGCCGCGGATCCACTCGGCCAGGTCGCTGATCTGCATCCGGCAGGCGTCGGCGATGTTGACGCCGCGGATCCGCGAGGAGCGGGCCTGCTCGCTCAGCCTGGTGCCGTCGCACTCCGGGCAGGTGGCGAAGGTGACCGCCCGGTCGACGAACGCCCGGACGTGCGGCTGCATCGACTCCCGGTCCTTGGCCAGGAACGACTTCTGGATCTTGGGGATCAGCCCCTCGTAGGTGAGGTTGACGCCCTCCACCTTCACCTTCATCGGCTCGTGGTGGAGGAAGTCCCGCAGCTCCTTCTTCGTGAACTCGCGGATCGGCTTGTTCGGGTCGAACAGGCCCGACTCGGCGTAGGTCCGCACCGTCCACCAGCTGTCGGACTTCCAACCGGGGATGGTGAACGCGCCCTCGGCGATCGACTTGGAGTCGTCGTAGAGCTGGCTGAGGTCGATGTCGGAGACGGTGCCCCGGCCCTCGCAGCGCGTGCACATGCCGCCGAGCCGGTTGAACGTCGCCTTCACGGACTTGGTGCCCGCGCCGCGCTCGACGGTGATCGCACCGCTGGCCCGGACCGTGGCCACGTTGAAGGAGAAGGCGTTGGGCGAGCCGATGTGCGGCTGCCCGAGCCGGCTGAACAGGATGCGCAGCATCGCGTTGGCGTCGGTGGCGGTGCCCACCGTGGAGCGGGGGTCGCCGCCCAGCCGCTGCTGGTCGATGACGATCGCGGTGGTCAGCCCTTCGAGCACGTCCACGTCGGGCCGCGCCGGCGTCGGCATGAAGCCCTGGACGAAGGCGCTGTAGGTCTCGTTGATCATCCGCTGCGACTCGGCGGCGATCGTGCCGAACACCAGCGAGCTCTTGCCCGAGCCCGAGACGCCGGTGAACACCGTCAGGCGGCGCTTCGGGATCTCGACGCTGATGTCCTTGAGGTTGTTCACGCGCGCGCCGTGCACGCGGATCAGTTCGTGGCTGTCGGCAACGTGCGGCGCAGGCGACTGCGCGTTCGTCCTCGTGGCCGTGCTCATCGTGTCCCCATCTCGTCGGGCGGAGTCGCCTGCGGGCGGTGCGTGGGTGGATCCAACCAGGTCAGCGTCGCTGCTGGACGCGGACCAGGTTGCCGGCGGGGTCGCGGACGGCGAGGTCGCGGACGCCGTAGGGCTGCTCGGCCGGCTCCTGGGCGATCTCGGCGCCGGCGGCGCGCAGCCGCTCGAACAGGCCGTCGAGGTCGGTCGTGGCCAGGACGACGCCGGCGTAGGTGCCCTTGGCCATCATCTCGGTGATGGTGCGGCGCTCGGCGTCGGTGACGCCGGGGTCGGCGGCGGGCGGTTCGAGCACGATGGACGTGTCCGGCTGGTCGGCGGGCCCGACCGTGATCCAGCGCTTGCCGTCGTACCCGACGTCGCCGCGCACCTCGAAGCCGAGGGCGTCGCGGTAGAAGGCCAGGGAGGCGTCCGGGTCCTGGTGGGGGAGGAAGCTCGCGTGGATGGTGATGCCCATGGCCGTCACGCTAGGCGCGGGTCCGGGCCGGCGCTTCTCGATTCCTGACCGATCCGCCGGCCACCGCGGTCACTCCCACACGACGACGTTGCGCCTGGTCGGCAGGGACGCGGAGTTGGACGAGAACAGCTCCGGCGACCGGGCGCGGATGCGCTCCACGTCCTCGAACACCGCCCGCAGGTGGGCCCGCATGGCCTGGCGGGCCAGGGCGGTGTCGCCCTCGCGCACCGCCCGCAGGATCTCCACGTGCTGGCCGGCGAACTCGGCGGGCGACGGCGCGTCGTACAGGCCGAGCCGCCGGGCCCGGTCCAGGTGGCCCTTGGCGGCCACGACGGTGGTCCAGGCGTTGGCGTGGCCGCTCAGGCGCAGCAGGCCGTGGTGGAACGCCTCGTCGAGCGCGAAGAACTCCTCGCGGTCGATGTCGGGCCGCCGCTGCCGCGCCAGGTTGTCCTCCAGCTCGGCCACCAGGTCCGGGTCCAGCTCGGCCGGCAGGTCCTCCAGCGAGGCCAGCTCCACCGCCTCGCGCAGGAACTGGGCGTCCGCGACCTTCTGCGGGTCGACCCGGGACACGAACGACCCCACCTGGGGGAAGACCTGCACCAGGCCCTCCTCGGACAGCAGGATGAGGCTCTCCCGCACCGGCGTGCGGCTCACCCCGAGCGAGGCGGCCAGCTCGTTCTCCGACAGCGCGGAGCCGGGCGGCAGCTCCATGGTCAGGACCTTGCGCCGGAGCGTCTCGTAGACCGCGCGGCGGTTGGACTTCTTCCCGTCTGCTCTGACCACGACGCCCATCATAGAGTCCTTGACAGGCTGGCCGACGGATACTTGTATACAAGCACCGGTCCGCCAGTGTTGAGGAGCCTGCCAGTGAGCACGATCGAGCGCGCCGAGGTCCTCGTCGCCTCACCCGGCCGCAACTTCGTCACCCTCCGGATCACCACGTCCGACGGGGTGACCGGCCTGGGCGACGCCACGCTCAACGGGCGCGAGCTGGCCGTCGCGTCCTACCTGCGCGACCACGTCGCGCCGCTGCTCATCGGCCGCGACCCGGCCCGGGTCGAGGACACCTGGCAGTACCTCTACCGGGGCGCCTACTGGCGGCGCGGCCCCGTCACCATGACCGCCATCGCCGCCGTCGACACCGCCCTGTGGGACATCAAGGGCAAGGTCGCGGGCCTGCCCGTCTACCAGCTGCTCGGCGGTCGCTCCCGCGACGGCGTCATGGTCTACGCGCATGCCAGCGGCAACGACACCGCCGAGCTGCTCGACGACGTCGCCCGCTTCCTCGACCAGGGCTACCTGGCGGTGCGCGCGCAGGCCGCCGTGCCCGACGTCGGCGGCAGCTACGGCGTGCGCAAGGGCAAGGTCTACGAGCCCGCCGCGTCCGCGCTGCCCGACGAGCAGCCGTGGAGCACCGAGGCCTACCTGGACTTCGCGCCGACCTACCTCGCCGCGGTCCGCGAGCGGTTCGGGTTCGGCTTCCACCTGCTGCACGACGTGCACCACCGGCTGAGCCCCATCGAGGCCGCCAGGTTCGGCAAGGCAGTCGAGGACCTGCGGCTGTTCTGGATGGAGGACCCGACGCCGGCCGAGAACCAGGAGGCGTTCCGCCTCATCCGGCAGCACACCACCACGCCCATCGCGGTGGGGGAGAACCTCACGTCCATCTGGGACGTGCAGCACCTGATCACCGAGCAGCTGATCGACTACGTGCGGACCACCGTCGTGCACGCGGGTGGCATCACGCACCTGCGCCGCATCTTCGACCTCGCCGCGCTCTACCAGGTGCGCACCGGCTCCCACGGCGCGGGCGACCTGTCCCCGGTCAGCATGGCCGCCGCGGTCCACGTCGACCTGGCCGTGCCGAACTTCGGCATCCAGGAGCACATGGGTCACGTCGACGGAGTGGACGAGGTGTTCCGCACCGGCGTCCGCTTCGCCGACGGGATGCTGCACCCCTCCGAGGAACCGGGGCTCGGCGTCGAGTACGACGACGAGGCCGCGGCCAGGTTCCCCTACGAGCCCCGCTACCTGCCCGTGGCCCGCCGCCTCGACGGCTCGGTCCACGACTGGTGACCGCCGTGGACCGGCTCACCCTCGCCACCGCCGCCCGCCTGCCCGGAGCCCTGCGGCCCGCCGTGGACCCCCGCGACCTCGAACCGAGGGTCGTGCACCTCGGGCTGGGCGCCTTCCACCGCGCCCACCAGGCCGTCTACACCGAGACCGCGGCCGCCCGGACCGGCGAGCCGTGGGGCATCGCCGCCGTCGCGCCCCGCTCCCGGCACGTCGTGACCGCCCTGCGCGAGCAGGACCACCTGTACTCGGTGACCGACCGCGAGCCCGGCGGACCGCGCGTGCGCGTCGTCGGCTCCCTCGTGCGCGCCCTGCACGGCGGCGACGACGCCGACGAGGTGACCGCGCTGCTCGCGGCGCCCACGACGACGGTCGTGACGCTGACGGTCACCGAGAAGGCCTACCACCGCCGACCCGGCACGACCGAACTGGACACCGCCGCGCCCGCCGTCGCCGCCGACCTCGCCGCCGACCGGCCCGCCACCGCCGTCGGCCGCCTGGCGCACGGCCTCGCCGCCCGCGCCCGCGCCGGCGGCGCGCCGATCTCCGTGGTGTCGTGCGACAACACCGCCGGCAACGGCGCCGTGCTGCGCGGCGTGGTCCGCGGCTACGTCGAGTCCTCGCCGTGGCCGGACCGGGAGCGCGTGCTGCGCTGGCTGGACGAGTCGGCCGCGTTCCCGTCCACCGTGGTGGACCGCATCGTGCCGGCCACCTCGGCCGCCGACGAGCGCGCCGCCGCCGACGCGCTGGGCCTGCGCGACGCGGCGGCCGTGGCCGGCGAGCCCTACCGCCAGTGGGTGCTCCAGGACCGCTTCGCCGCCGCCCGGCCGGCGTGGGAGCACGACGGCGCGCTGCTGGTCCCCGACGTGACCCCCTACCAGCTCACCAAGCTGCGGCTGCTCAACGGCTGCCACTCCGCCCTGGCCTACCTCGGCGCGGCGGCCGGCTGCGCCACCGTCCGCGAGGTCCTGCACACCCGGTGGGGCGAGCGGTTCGTGCGGGCGTTCGGGGCCGAGGTCGCGGCGACCCTGCCGCCCGGCGGCCCGGAGCCGACCGCCTACGTCGACGAGCTGGTGCGCCGCTTCGGCAACCCGGCCATGCGCCACGAGCTCCGGCAGATCGGCTCGGACGGCTCGCTGAAGGTCCCCGAGCGCTGGTTCGACCCGCTGCGCGCCCTCGACCGCGCGCCGCTGCTGGAGCTGGCCCTCGCCGGCTGGGTCGCCTCGACCCGGCCCGGCGACGACGGACCGGTGTTCGGCACCACCGACCCCCTCGCCGACCGGCTGGCCGACCCGTGGCACGACCGGCTCGCACCGGCCGACCTCGTCGCGGCGCTGCTGCGCCTGGTCGGCGCGCCCGACCTGGCCGACCGCGCGGACCTCACCGCCGCGGTCGCCGCCCACCTGCCCGCGCTGCGCGCCGGGCGCATCGAGTTCTGACCCCACCCCACCGCCCACCCCAGCAACGGAGCACAGGATGACGGGCACCCCCACCACGGCGCCACGCCCGGCGAACCGCACCACCCGCGACCTCACCCGGGCGGCCGTGTCCGGCTGGCTGGGCACGGCCATGGAGTTCATGGACTTCCAGCTCTACTCGCTGGCCGCCGCGATCGTCTTCAACAAGATCTTCTTCCCGGACGTCAGCCCCGCCGTGGGCCTGATCGCCGCCATGGCCACCTACGGCGTCGGCTACGTGGCCCGCCTCGTCGGCGCGATCTACTTCGGCCGGATGGGCGACCGCATCGGCCGCAAGAAGGTCCTGTTCACCACCATCGCGCTCATGGGCGCGTCCACCACGCTCATCGGCGCGCTGCCGACCTACCAGACCGTCGGCATCCTCGCCCCGATCCTGCTGGTGGCGCTGCGCCTGGTCCAGGGCTTCGGCGCGGGCGCGGAGATCGCGGGCGCGACCGTCATGCTCGCCGAGTACGCGCCGGTCCGCCGCCGCGGCCTCATCGCCTCCCTGGTGTCGCTGGGCACCAACTCCGGCACGCTCGCCGCGTCCGGCCTGTGGGCGGTGCTCATCGCGGTGCTGTCCGAGGAGCAGCTGATCTCCTGGGGCTGGCGCCTGCCGTTCCTGCTCAGCTTCGTGCTCATGGTCTTCGCGGTGTGGATGCGCCGCAACCTCAAGGAGAGCCCCGTCTTCGAGGAGCGCGCGGACGTCGTGGAGGGCGTGGCGCTGTCCCGCGAGGAGGTCGCGAAGGACAGCGCCCTCGAAGCGGGCCTCAAGCAGCGCAAGGGCAAGGCGTTCTTCCTCGCCCTCGGCCTGCGGTTCGGGCAGGCGGGCAACTCAGGCCTGGTGCAGACGTTCCTCGTCGGCTACATCGCCGGCACGCTGCTGGTCGACCGCACCGTGCCCACCTCGGCCATCGTCTACGGCTCGATCCTCGGCTTCGCCACCGTGCCGCTGGTGGGCCTGCTCGGCGACCGCTTCGGCCGCCGGCCCGTCTACCTCGCGCTGACCGCCGCCTCGATCGCCTTCGCCTTCCCCATGATGCTGATGATCACCAGCGGCAGCACCGCCGCCGTCGTGGTCGCCATGGTCCTCGGCCTCAACCTCGCCGTGCTGGGCCTGTTCTCCCTGGAGAGCGTCACCATGGCCGAGCTGTTCGGCGCGCGCACCCGCTTCACCCAGCTCGCCCTGGCCAAGGAGATCGGCGGCATCCTCGCCACCGCCGTCGGCCCCGTGCTGGCGGCCACGCTGACCGCCGTGACCGGCCACTGGTGGCCCATCGCCGCGATGCTCATCGCCTACTCGCTCATCACGCTCGTCGCCACCCTGCTCTCGCCCGAGACGCGGGGCCGCGACCTGGTCCGGCTGGAGGACGCCGCATGAGGGCACTCGTCGTGCACGGCCCGGGTGACGTGCGGGTCGACGAACGACCGGACCCGGTCGCGGGCCCCGGCCAGGTGCTCGTCGCCGTCGAGTGGGGCGGCGTCTGCGGGTCGGACCTCTCCTACTGGAAGCACGGCGCGTCCGGCACCGCCGTGCTGCGCCGGCCGCTGGTCCTCGGCCACGAGGTCGCCGGCCGCGTCGCCGCCCTCGGCCCCGGCGTCACCGGCGTCGAACCCGGCGCGGCCGTGACCGTCCACCCCGCCACGCCGGAGGGCGACCTGCCCGGGCGCCTGGCCGGGCGGGACAACCTCAACAGCCGCGTCCGCTACCTCGGCTCGGCGGCGTTCGACCCGCACACCGACGGCGGGTTCGCCGAACTCGTCGCGGTGCGCGCCGACCAGGTCCGCGTGCTGCCCGCCGGCGTCGGCACCCGCCTGGGCGCGCTCGCCGAACCCCTGGCGGTCGCGCTGCACGCCGTGCGCCGCGCGGGCGACGTCGCCGGTCGCACCGTGCTGGTCAACGGCGCGGGCCCGATCGGCTGCCTCGTCGTCGCGGCGGCCAGGTCGGCGGGCGCGGCCCGGGTCGTGGTGGCCGACATCGCGCCCGAACCCCTCGCGGTGGCCCGCGCGCTGGGCGCGGACGAGGCGCGCGACCTCGGCTCGGGCGACGCGCTGCCCGAGGACGTCGAGGTGGTGTTCGAGGCGTCCGGCGTCCCCGCCGCGCTCGGAG
>NZ_JBHWIE010000052.1:9770-36589 GCF_042732085.1 Actinosynnema sp. NPDC059797 | reverse complement strand
CTTTTTTTGTTATTATCCCCCCGCGGCTGGGGGGGGGGGGGGCCACGCCCGCGGGGGGGGGGCGGGGGGTTCCACCCCCGGCACAAATCCCGCGGCGAGGTGTGTTTGCGCTCACCCAAAACACACCTCGCCCATCGCCGAGTGGAGCTGAGGGGAATCGAACCCCTGACCTACTCGATGCGAACGAGTCGCGCTACCAACTGCGCTACAGCCCCGTGTTCAGTTGTCGTTCCGTTGTCGTGCGGGGGAAGCATATCAGGCCCGAAGGGGTGGTTCCGCCACCCCCCTCTACTCGCCCACCGCCCGCCGGTACGGCAGCGCCTCCGGCCCGTCCAGCTCGACGAACACCGGGTCCTCGTCGTCGGCGTCCACCACGACCGTGCCGGGGCGGACCTCGTGGTGGAAGCGCGGCTGCGGGGCCAGGCCCGCGGCGCCCTCCCGCACCCCGTCGGCGTCCTCGCCGCCCACCTCGGCCGCGCGCCGGGGCTCGTCGCCCTGCCTCGGGGCGCGCCGGCGGCGGGCCTGGGCCAGGCGCGCCTGGCGCCGGGCCCGGACGTCCTCCTCGATCTTCACCTGGCGGCGCAGGTACCCGAGGTAGGAGACGAGCGCCACGTCCACGGCGGCGTGCGCCCACCACAGCACGGGCAGCACCAGGCCCGCGACCAGGCCGGTGGCCAGCGCGAGCAGGAGGAGGGAGCCGACGACGCGGCGGCGGAACGCGTACTTGGCCTGGGCGGCGATCGCCGCGCCCTCCGGGTCGTACCCGCCGCGACCGGGGCGGAACGGCCGGGGCGCGTAGTCCAGGTCCGGTTCGTCGTACTCGTCGTAGTCCTCGAAGTCGTCGTCGGGCATGGCGTCGTACTCCTCCTCCATGCTGCCGCGCGACGCGTCGGCGCGCTTGCGCGCGACCATCGGGACGAGGACGACCAACCAGGCCACGACCAGTCCCACGACGATCAGCGAACTCGGCATCCCCGTCACCTCCCCCTACCTCGCGGCGCGCTCGGTGCGAACGCCACGCTAGTCACAACAGTCACACCTGTGTCGGAGGCTCGCCGCCCGGCATACGTACTAAAGTGTGGTCTATCACCCACTTTCGGGTGAGTTGAATACGCCGGTCGGCCGCAAGATCACGCGGTTCGGGCGTACCCCTGCGCGACCAATCGGCGCACCAGGCCCTCCGGCGAGGCCTCCTCGGCGGTCATCGCGAAGCACAGGTGGTCGCGCCAGTCGCCCGCCACGTCGAGGTAGCGCCGGAACAGCCCCTCCTCGCGGAACCCGGCCTTGGCCAGCACCCGCAGCGACGCCGCGTTCTCCGGCCGCACGGTCGCCTCCAGCCGGTGCAGGCCGCCCTCGCCGAAGCAGTGGTCCACCACCAGCGCCAGGGCCGCCGTCGCCACGCCGCCGCGCGCCCGGTCGGCCGCCACCCAGTAGCCGACCCACGCCGAGCGCAGCGAGCCGCGCACGATGTTGCCCACGGTGATCTGCCCGGCCAGGTCGCCGTCCACGGTGATCGTGAACGGCATCGCCTGGCCGCGCCGGGCCGAGGACTTCAGCGCCGACCACTGGGCGGGCCAGGACAGCGCGGAGTTGCGCTCGTGCCAGCCGTCGACCGCGGTGGGCTCCCAGTCCTCCAGGTGGGCCCGGTCGCGCAGCCGGATCCGCGACCACACCGAGGCGTCGAGCAGCTTCGGCGGGCGCAGCGCCACCAGACCGGCGTCGACCCGCAGCGGTCCGAGCCGCGCGGGCCAGCCGGGGTGTCGCCCGCCCTCCCACGCCAGACCCATCTATCCCCTTTGCGCCAGGAAGCTGACCGCGACCTCGTCGCCGACCGCCACGTCCGTCACGTCCTCGTCCACCACGACCAGGCAGTTCGCCTCGGCCAACGAGGCCAGCAGGTGCGCACCCGACGTACCCAGCGGCTGCACCAGGTACTCGCCGCTCTCGGCGTCGCGCAGCAGCTGGCCCCGCAGGAAGCCGCGCCGGCCCTTGGTCGAGGTCAGCGGGGACAGCAGGCGGGCGCTGACCGTCCGCCGGTGCGGGTTGCGCTTGCCCAGCGCGGCCCGGATCAGCGGTCGCACCAGCACCTCGAACACGACCAGCGCGCTCATCGGGTTCGCGGGCAGCAGGAACGTGGGCACGGCGTCCGGGCCGAGCCGCCCGAAGCCCTGCACCGAACCGGGGTGCATGGCCACGCGCGTGCAGTCCAGGTCGCCCAGGTCGGCCAGCGCGGCGCGCACCTCGTCGCCGATGGCGCCCCCGACGCCACCCGCGATGACCACGATCTCCGACAGCAGCAGCCTGCCCTCGACGACCTCGCGCAGCCGGCGCGGGTCCGGCGCCAGGATCCCGACCCGGCTGACCTCGGCGCCCGCGTCCCGCGCGGCGGCGGCCAGGGCGTAGGAGTTCACGTCGTAGACCTGGCCCTGGCCCGGGGTGCGGTCGACGTCCACCAGCTCCTCGCCGACGGAGATCACCGACACCCGGGGCCTGGGGTGGACCAGCACCTTGTTGCGCCCGACCGCCGCGAGCAGGCCGACCTGGGCGGCCCCGATGGACGCGCCGCGGCGGACCGCGACGTCACCGGTCTGCACGTCCTCGCCGGTGCGCCGCACGAAGGCGGCGGACGGCACCGGGCGCTGCACGGTCACCTTCGCCTGGTGCCCGTCGGTGTGGCCGAGGGGCACCACCGCGTCGGCCAGCGTCGGCAGCGGCGCGCCGGTCGCGACCCGGACCGCCTGGCCCGGTTGCAACCGCCGGGGTTGGCGCGACCCGGCGGGGATCTCGCCCACCACCGGGAGCGCGACCGGGTCCTCGTTGGCGGCCTGCACGTCCACGCTGCGCACCGCGTAGCCGTCCACCGCCGCCTGGTCGAACCCCGGCAAAGCGCGCTCGGCGACCACCTCCTCGGCGCAGAGCAGGCCCTGCGCCTCGGAGATCGCGACCCTCACCGGGGCGGGCCGCACGGCGGCGGCCACCACCCTGGCGAGCTGCTCGTCCACTGACCTCATGTGTTGACCCTCGTTCAGGAGTTGTCGAGGCGTTCCCGCAACCACTCCCCCAGCTCGGTGCCGTAGTCCGGGTGCTCCAGGGCGAAGTCAACCGCAGCCTTGAGGAAACCCCCGGGATTGCCGAGGTCGTGTCGCCCACCCCGGTGGACGACGACGTGCACGGGGTGGCCCTCGTTGATCAGCAGCGCGATGGCGTCGGTGAGCTGGAGCTCGCCGCCCGCGCCCGGCGTGATGCGCTTGAGCGCGTCGAAGATCGCCCGGTCGAGCAGGTAGCGGCCCGCCGCGGCGAACGTCGAGGGCGCGTCCTCGGCCTTGGGCTTCTCCACCATGCCGACGACCTGCTTGACGTCGTCGTCGTCGGTCTCGCGCACGTCGAACACGCCGTAGGCGGAGATCTGCTCGCGGGGGATGTCGAACGCGCACAGCACGCTGCCGCCGAACCGCTCGCGGACGGCCGCCATCCGGGACAGCACGCCGGTGGGCAGCACCAGGTCGTCGGGCAGCAGGACGGCCACGGCCTCGTCCTCGCCGGTCAGGTTGCCCTCGGCGCAGCCGACCGCGTGGCCCAGGCCCAGGGCCTTGTCCTGGATCGCGGTCTCGACGGTGAGGAGTTCGGGCGCGCGGCGGACCTTGGCGAGCAGGTCGGACTTGCCGCGGGCCTCGAGCGTCCGCTCCAGCTCGGGCTGCGGGCGGAAGTACTCCGCCACCGCGTCCTTGCCGGGCGAGGTCACGATCACGAGCTTGGTCGCACCCGCCTCGGCGGCCTCGGTGGCGACCAGTTCGATACCGGGGGTGTCGACGACCGGCAGCAGCTCCTTGGGCACCGCCTTGGTGGTCGGGAGGAAGCGCGTGCCCAACCCCGCCGCGGGCACGATTGCTGTCTGGAAGGCGCTCATGAAATGCGAGGGTAACGGCGTGCGGGAGGTGATCCGTGACGACGTCCGGTGAACGTGACCAGAAGCTCACGCTGCGCACACGGCTGCGAGCCCTTCGGCGCAGCGGACCGGTGCCGGACATGTCGGCCGAAGTGCTGCTGGCCATTGATGCTTTCGGCGTTTCCGCCGGTCAGACGGTGTGCGCGTACCTGGCTTCGCGGTTCGAGCCGGGGTCCCTGGCGATGGTGGAGGCGCTGAGGTCGCGCGGGTGCCGGGTGCTGCTGCCCGTGGTGGCGGGGGCGGAGCTGGACTGGGCCGCGTACGGGGGCGAGCTGGCGGTCGGGGCGTTCGGCCTGCGGGAGCCGGTGGGTCCGCGGCTGGGCCCGGCGGCGGTGGGGACGGCGGCGCTGGTGCTGGCGCCCGCGCTGGCGGTCGACCACGCGGGGGTGAGGCTCGGCAAGGGCGGCGGGTACTACGACCGGGCGCTGAGGTTGTCCACAGGTCCGGTGGTGGGGGTCGTGCGGGACGAGGAGTTCGTGCCCTCGCTGCCCGCCGAGCCGCACGACGTGCCGGTGGACGCGGTCCTGACGCCGTCGCTGGGCTTGGTCCGGCTGCCGCTGTGACGTTGACCTGTGGTGTTTGCGCGGCCTATGCCGGGTGACGCATCATTGGTGTTGGCACTCTCGACGCCCGAGTGCCAACCAGGACTCGTTGGAGGGCCTCCCGTGCCGACCTACCAGTACGCCTGCACCGAGTGCGACCACCGGTTCGAAGCGGTGCAGTCCTTCTCCGACTCCGCGCTGACCGAGTGCCCCCAGTGCTCCGGCAAGCTGCGCAAGCTGTACGGCGCGGTGGGCGTGGTGTTCAAGGGCAGCGGCTTCTACCGGACGGACAGCCGGGCCTCGTCCTCCTCGAAGAGCGAGTCGTCCTCGTCCTCCTCGTCGACTTCCTCGACCTCGTCCTCCACTTCGTCTTCGACCTCGTCGTCCACGCCGGCCGCCGCCGCGCCCTGACGTCGCTCGACCGCCACCCCCGAGTTGTCCACAGCTCGGGGGTTCGCGCTTTTCAGCCCCCGGCGCCGCCCCTAGCGTCGAAGGCGTGATCCTCCACCTCAGAAGGTTCGTGGCCCTGCTGCTGGCGCTGGCGGCGGCACTCCTGACCGCACTGCCGGACGGCCCGGTGGTCGACGTGCTCGTGGCGGCGCGCGACCTGCCGCCGAACGTGCCCCTCACCGCCGACGACGTCCGGGAAGTCGCCATGCCACCGCCGCTGGCGCCGTCCGGCGCGGTGTCGCGCGACGAGGCCGTGGGCCGGGGCCTGGCGGTCGCCGCGCGGTCGGGGGAACCGCTGACCGACGCACGGCTGTCCCCGCCCGACCCCGACGCGTCTTCGGTGGCGGTGCGCCTGGCCGGTGGAGGGGTGGCCGGGCTGCTGCGCCCGGGCAGCCGGGTGGACGTGGTCGGGGCGGGGGCGCACGTGCTGGCGGCGAACGCCTCGGTGGTCGCGGTGCACGGGGAGGAGGTGGTCGTGGTCTCGGCGGCGCACCCGGCAGCCCGGCGGGTGGCGGCGGAGTCGCTGGCCGGGCCGGTCGCCCTGGTCCTGCGCTGACCCCGCGCCAGCCGAGCCGCCCCCGCACCGGGCTGCCCACACCGGGCTGCGCTGCGCCGAGCTGCCCCCACCGGGCTGCCCCCACCGGGCTGCCCACACCGGGCTGCGCTGCGCCGAGCTGCCGGTCCTGGGCCAGGTCTGGATGGGCCGGCGCGCGTACCTGTCACCCCATCGGGGAAATCGTGGAGTCGTTACCCTCCGCTCGCCCCATCGGACTCATGCGGACAAGGAGCCGGCTCGTGATCAAGGGCTTCAAGGACTTCCTCATGCGCGGGAACGTGATCGACCTGGCCGTGGCCGTGGTCATCGGTACCGCGTTCAACGACATCGTGAAGTCGTTCACCGAAAAGTTGATCAACCCGATCGTGGCGTCCTTCGGCGGCGCCAACGTGAACGGGCTGGCGGTTCAGCTCGGTGACAACGAGAAGACGGTGATGGACTTCGGCGCGGTCATCACCGCGTTGATCAACTTCCTGATCATCGCGGCGGTCGTCTACTTCATCTTCGTGCTGCCGATGAACACGATCCGGGAGCGGCGCAAGCGCGGCGAGGAAGCCGGCCCGCACGAGCCGACCGATGTCGAGCTGCTGAAGGAGATCCGCGACCTGTTGGCCTCGCAGCAGGGCGGGACGGCGGGGGCCGGGGCGGGCGTGCCCCGGAAAGGGCCGCTCGGCGACGGCTGAGCAGCGCGGTGGGTCGGGCTCGCGGGCCGGTGCGCCGCGGGCTCGACCACGTCCATCACCGCACCGCACCCGCACCGCGCCCGTTGGTCGGCCCGGCTCAGCCGTGGTGGGGTGGGCGGTTCTCCTCGTACCACTCGTCCCCCCGCGTCGCGGGGCGCGGTTCGTCCGACGACGAGTCCGGCAGCACGTCGCCGAACACCTCGGCCAGTCGGCGACGCCGTGCCGCCTCCCGCGCCGCGGCCCCTGCCGCCTCGTCGGCGGCAGGGTCCTGCTCGGCACCGGTTTCGTCGCCGGGGTCGGGGCCGGTCATGCCTCGTCTAGGCCCGACAGTTGATCGATGACGTACGGCACCAGCGCCGACAGCGTCGCCATGCCGTCGCGCACCGCCGCCCGCGAACCCGCCAGGTTCACCACGAGGGTGCTGCCCGACACGCCGACCAGGCCGCGGGAGATGCCCGCGTCCACCGCGCCCGCCGCCAGGCCCGAGGCCCGCAGCGCCTCGGCGATGCCGTTGATCGGCCGGTCGAGCACGCCCTGCGTGGCGTCCGGTGTCACGTCCCGCGGCGACACGCCCGTGCCGCCGACGGTGACCACGAGGTCGACGCCACCGATGACCGCGGTGTTCAGCGCGGCGCGGATGCCCGCGACCTCGCCCTCCACCGCGACGGTGCCGTCGACGATGAACCCTGCTTCCTCCAGCAGCTCGGTGACCAGCGGCCCCGTGCTGTCATCGTGCTCACCGTGCGCCACCCGGTCGTCCACGATCACGACCAGGGCGCGTCCGAGGCGCTGCGCGCTGCGTTCCATGCGGATCACCGTATCCGGTGCCGGATCGGGAGGTTCGGTGACGTCGTCCTCGATGCCGGCGACCGTGATGCGCGCGGCGGCGACCGCCGGCGATCAGGCCGGCGACCAGGCGGTGCGCTCGACCAGGCGGTGCGCTCGATCAGGCGGTGCGCTGCCGGGCGGCCGTGCTGAGCGGCAGGCGCACCTCGAAGCGGCAACCCGGCCCGTGGTTGCGGGCGGTGATCGTGCCCCGGTGCGCCTCCACCAGCCCGCGCGCGATCGCCAGCCCCAGGCCGCCGCCCACCGGCTGCCGGTGCGGCGCGCCCCGGAACGCCACCTCGAACACCCTGGGCAGGTCGGCCTCGGGGATGCCGCCGCACGAGTCGTCGACGCGCAGCAGCGCCGACGTGCCCTCCACGTCGACCCGCACGGCCACCGCGCCGTTCGGCGGGGTGTGCCGGATCGCGTTGGACAGCAGGTTGCGGACCACCCGCGCCAGCTCCGGGTCGCTGCCCGGCACCACCGGCCAGGTCGCCGCGGCCGCCTCCAGCGCCACGCCCTTGCGCGCCGCCACCGGGCCCTCCGCCGCCACCACCTCGCTCACCACGTCCGCCAGCGACACCTCGGACAGCGTCAGCCGCAGCGCGCCCGCGGTGATCCGGGACAGCTCGAACAGGTCGTCCACCATCCCGGACAGCGCCGACGCCTCGCCCGAGATCCGCGCCGCGTAGTCGGCGACCTCGCCCGGCTCCGCCACCACGCCGTCCGCCAGCGCCTCGGCCATCGCCCGGATGCCGGCCAGCGGGGTGCGCAGGTCGTGGCTGATCCACGCCACCAGCTCGCGCCGCGACGCCTCGGCGGCCCGCTCCCTGGCCCGCGCCTCCCGCTCCCACACGCTGCGCCGCGCCAGTGCCCGCCCCAGCAGCACCGCCGTCGGCACCGTCACCACCGCCACCAGCAGGCACACCAGCAGCGTCGTCAGCAGCATCGGCGTGAACATGAACCCGCTGACCGCCAGCACGCCGCCGATGGTCGACACCACCGGCACGACGCCCAGCACGACCAGCGCGGTGGTCAGCGACCCGTGCGACAGCCGCCGCAGCACGGCCGCGCCCAGCAGCGCCAGCGGCAGCGAGAACAGCACCGCGTACGGGAGGATGTGCCCGATCTCGACCAGCATCACGCACCGCCGCCGTACCGGTAGCCCACGCCCCACACGGTCACGATGCGCTCCGGCCGCGCCGGGTCCGCCTCCACCTTCTCCCGCAACCGCCGCACGTGGACGGTCACGGTGGACTGGTCGCCGAACTCCCAGCCCCACACCCGCGACAGCAGCTCGGCGCGGCCGAACGCGGTGCCGCGGTGGGTCAGGAAGAACACCAGCAGGTCGAACTCGCGGGTGGTCAGCGCCAGCTCGCGCCCGCCCAGCTCCGCCGACCGCGCGCCCACGTCGACCCGCAGCGCGCCGTCCACCAGCACCGACGGCGACCGCGCCGGCACCACCCTCGACCGCCGCAGCACCGAGGTCACGCGCAGCGCCAGCTCGCGCGGGCTGAACGGCTTGGTCACGTAGTCGTCCGCGCCGAGGCTGAGCCCCGCGATCCGGTCCTCCTCCTCGCCGCGCGCGGTGAGCACCACGACGGGCACCGCGCCGCGCGCCCGCAGCCGCCGGCACACCTCCAGCCCGTCCACGCCGGGCAGCATCAGGTCCAGCACCACCAGGTCCGGCTCGCGCTCGGCGAACCGGCGCAGCGCGGCCTCGCCGTCGCCGACCAGCTCGACCTCGTGCCCGGCCAGCTCCAGGTACCGGCGCACGACGTCGCGCACCGTCTCGTCGTCGTCCACGACGAGCACCCGTCCGACAGCTTCTTCCACCAGCGCCTCACCAGTCGTCCGCGGGGATGCGGTGCACCGCGGGACGACCGCCGCCCGCGTCACCGGACATCGTCGTCGCCGGGCGGGCACGAGCACCACCGGCCGCACCGCAGGCGCAGCAGGAGGCCGCACGCCGACGGGGTGAGGGGCGGCCCCGTCGGAATGCGGCCTCGGTACCGGCTCGGGGCACGTGAGCCGGGGTCTTGGGGGTGTGCTGCGGTCAGCGCTCCGCTGTCAGCGCGCCGGGTTGATCAGCTCGTCGGGCGGGTCAGCGCACCTCGACGGTCTGGCCGCCGAGGGTGACCTCCACGGTGCGGCCGTCGTCGGTGGTGAGCTGCACCTTGTCGCCCGGCGCCCGGGAGCGGACGGCCGCCACGAGGGCGTCGGAGCTGTCGATGGGGCGGTCGCCGAACTTGGTGATCACGTCGCCGTCCCGGATGCCGGCCGCCGCGGCGGCGCTGCCCGAGGTGACGTCGCTGACCTGCGCGCCGCCCCGGGGGGCGTCGGTCACCTGCACGCCCAGCACGGTCTGGGTGGCCTTGCCGGTCTCGGCCAGCTCCGTCGCGGTGCGGCGGGCCTGGTCGATCGGGATGGCGAAGCCGATGCCGACCGAACCGGCCTGCGACTGGCCGGTGTTCGGGCTGTAGATGGCCGAGTTGATGCCGATGACCCGGCCCCGCATGTCCACCAGCGGGCCACCCGAGTTGCCCGGGTTGATCGCGGCGTCGGTCTGGATGGCGTTGAGCACGGTGGCCTGCCCGCCGCGTTCGCTGCCCGCGCTCACCGGTCGGTTCAGCGAGCTGACGATGCCGCTGGTCACCGTGCCGTTGAGGTCGAACGGCGAGCCGACGGCCACCACCTGCTGGCCGATCTTGAGGTCACCGGAGGCGCCCAGCTCGGCGACCGGCAGGTCGGAGACGCCCTCGGCCTTGACCACGGCCAGGTCGGACGTCGGGTCGCGGCCGACCATGCGGGCGTCGAACGCGCGGCCGTCCTGGAGCTGCACCCGGATCGCGCCGCCGTTCGCGGCGGACTCGACCACGTGGTTGTTGGTCAGGACCAGGCCGTCCGAGCTGAGCACGAAGCCCGAGCCCGCGCCGCCCTGGACCTGCACCTGCACCACCGTGGGCAGCACCTTGGCCGCCACCTGCTCGATGGAGCCCTCGGGCGCGGCGTTGGTCTGCTGGGCGGGGGGCGCCTGGTTGAGCGCGTTGACCACCGGCCCGGACCGGTCGGCCGCCTCGTAGCCGACGTAGCCGCCGACACCGCCCGCCAGGCCACCGACGGCGAGCACGAGCGCGGCGATCCCCGCGACCGCCTTGCCCCGCCCCCGTCGCGGTGCGGGCATCACCGATCCGGGAGGTGAGTAGTAGGGGCCCGGCTGACCGGGCGAACCCGGTCCGCCGGGCCCGGACGGCTGCGCCGGGCCCGAAGGGGTGGACGACGGCGAGCCGTGGTCCGCGGCGGCGTGAGTCTGCGGAACGCCGTGCGGACCGTGCTGACCGGGGTGGAAGCCTCCCTGCCAGGCTCCCGCCCCGGTTCCCGGCGCCCCGGCTCCGCCCTGCGCGGCGCCGAACGAGCCGGTCCCGGTCCGGCCGACGCCGCCCTGCACGGCATCGGCCGAACCGAACGCGGTCTGACCGGCGCCGCCCTGCACGCCGCCGGCCGAACCGAAGGAGGTCTGGCCGGTGCCGCCCTGCACGGCACCGGCCGAACCGGAAGCGGTCTGACCCGGGTCGCCCTGCGCGAACCCGGCCGAACCGGAAGTGGCCTGACCGGGGTCGCCCTGCGCGAACCCGGCCAAACCCGAGGTGGTCTGGCCGGTGCCGCCCTGCACGGCACCGGCCGACCCGAACGCGGCCTGACCCGAGCCGCCCTGCGCGGCGCCGGTCACACCTGGACCGGGTTCGTCGGCGCCGCCCTGCACGGCGCCCCCGGACCCGGTCGCCGACCGGGCGGCCGAGGCCGACGGGTCGGAGTCCTCCGGGCGGCCCGCGCTCTCCCGCGCGAACGACCCGGCGGCCGGCTGACCGGCGGCGGACGCCGGTGAGCCGAAGTCATCCGGGTGGCCGGCGCTGCCCTGCACAGCGCCCGCCGACCCGGTGACCGACCGACCGGCCCCTGCCGCCGGTCCGTCGGTGCCCGGCTGACCAGCACCCTGCTGCTGGTAACCGGTGTCGTCACGACCTCGCTCGGCGCCACCACGGGCCCACGGGCTCGGCTGCTGGGAGTCGCGCGGCTGCTCGCTCTCGGTCATGTCCACAACTCTGCGGTTTCCGCCTGAGAGGAGCCTTAAACGAAACTGGGCATCAGTTGTGAGTCATCACGACGGGTTCACGCACCGTGACGACCACCCGCTGGGACCATGTCCCCATGCGCGAAGTCGAGCTGCCCGACCCGACGTGGATGAGAGCGCGGTGGGCCGCGTTCGCCGCGGTCCGCGCCGCCCTCGGGTGGGGCGACGGCTGCCGCGCCACCGGCTCCCGGTGGCACTACGACGACGGCGGCGGCAACTGGGCCGACGTGGTCCACGTCGGCGCGGGCCGGGCCGTGCTGCTCGGGCACGACCACGAGCACTCCGAGACCTGCCACGACGGGGAACCGGGGACCGACCTCCTGGCCGGCGCGCCCGACTGGTGGGCGCCGCCGGTGCGGGAGGCCGGGGAGGCCGGGCTCCGGGTCGGCTTCGCCTACGGCTTCGAGGACGGGTCCTGGCGGCGCGCCGACCACGACGCCGACGACGGCTTCGACTCGCTGGACCCGCCGTTCGCCGACGAGGCGCGCTGCCGCGAGCTGATCGACGAGTTCACGCGGGGGCACGCCGCCGACGCCGCCGTGGACGCGCTGATCGCGGCCGACGCCGACGTCACCGAGGAGCTGGTGGCCGCCGTCGTCGGCCCCGGGTCGGACGCGGGTGCGGGCGCCGCCGCCGCGCGCGGTTTCCTAGCCGCGTAGCCGCTCCGCGATCTGCTCGGGCGTCGCGTCGTTGATCCACACGCCCATGCCGGACTCCGAGCCCGCCAGGTACTTGAGCTTGTCCGCCGTCCGCAGCACCGAGAACACCTCCAGGTGCAGCCACGCCAGGTCGCGCCCGGTCCGCACGGGCGCCTGGTGCCACGCCGCGATGTAGGGCAGCGGCCGGTCGTACAGGGCGTCCAGGCGGTGCAGCACGGTCAGGTACAGCGCGGCGAAGTCGTCCCGCTCGGCGTCGGTCAGCGCGGGCAGGTCGGGCACCTGCCGGTGCGGCACCAGGTGCACCTCGACGGGCCAGCGCGCCGCGGCGGGCACGAACGCCGTCCAGTGCTCCCCCTCCGCGACCACCCGCGTGCCGGCCGCCCGCTCGGCCGCCAGCACGTCGCCCAGCAGCGGCCGGCCGTGCTCCTCCCGGTACCGCGCCGCCACCGAGAGCATCCGCTCGGTCCGGGGCGTCACGAACGGGTAGCCGTACACCTGCCCGTGCGGGTGGTGCAGGGTCACGCCGATCTCCTCGCCCCGGTTCTCGAACGGGAAGACCTGCTCCACGCCCGGCAGCGCGCCCAGCGCGGCGGTGCGGTCCGCCCACACGTCCACCACCGTGCGCACCCGCGACACCGGGAGCTGCCCGAACGAGCTGTTGTGGTCCGAGGTGAAGCACACGACCTCGCACCGGCCGCGCCCGGCGGCCCGCGCCACCATCGGCATCCCGTCCACGGTGGCGGGCAGGTCCGGCACGCTCTCCGCGAAGGACGGGAACCGGTTCTCGAACACCGCCACGTCGTAGGACGGCTCGGGGATCTCGGTCGGCTTGCCCGGCGTCGACGGGCACAGCGGGCACAGGTCGGCCGGCGGCTTGTAGGTGCGCGTCTGCCGATGCGCCGCCATGGCCACCCACTCGTCGGTCAGCGGGTCGCGCCGCACCTCCGACAGGGGCTGCGCGCGCGGCAGGTCCCGGGTGTCCACCGCGTCGCGCACCGGCGCGTCCGGGGTGTCGTCGAAGTAGATGATCTCCCGGCCGTCCGCGAGCTTGCCCGCCGTGCGCCTCACGCCAGTTCCTCTCCCCGCCCCGGCACGTGCGCCAGGACCAGTTCGCCCACCTGCTCCCCCAGCACTACCCGAGCCTGCTCGGGCAAACCCTCGTCGGTCACCAGCACGTCCGCCTCGTCGAGCGCGGCGATGGTGGAGATGCCGACGGTTCCCCACTTCGTGTGATCCGCGACGACCACCACGCGACCCGCCGCGTCGACCAGCGCGCGGTCGGTCTCGCTCTCGTTGAGGTTGGGCGTGGTGAAGCCGGAGCGCTCGGCCATGCCGTGCACGCCCAGGAACACCACGTCCAGGTGCAGCGACCGCAGCGCCTGCACGGCCACCGGCCCGACCAGGGCGTCCGACGGCGTGCGCACGCCGCCGGTGAGCACCACCGTCCGGTCGGTGCGCCCGCTCTGCTGGAGCACGTCGGCGACCCGGATCGAGTTGGTCACCACGGTCAGGTCCGGGATGTCGTCCAGGAACCGCGCGAGCGTCCACGTGGTGGTGCCCGCGGACAGGCCGATCGCGGTGCCGGGGCGCACCAGGCCCGCGGCGAACGCGGCGATGGCCTCCTTCTCCGGGAGCTGCCGGACGGACTTGGCCTCGAAGCCGGGCTCGTCGGTGCTGCGGCCGACCACGGACGTGGCGCCGCCGTAGACCTTCTCCACCAGGCCGCGGGCGGCCAGCACGTCCAGGTCGCGGCGCACCGTCATGTCCGAGACGCCGAGCCGCACCACCAGGTCGCTCACCCGCACCGCGCCGGTCCGGCGGACCTCCTCCAGGATCACCGCTTGCCTCTGCCGCGCCAGCACGTCACTCCTCTTCCCTGAGCACGACCACGCCGCCGGCGGGCACGACCGCCCGCCCGGTGACGCGCTCACCGGACAGCAGGTCGACGCCCACCGCGGGCAGCTCCGCGTCGCCGCCCCCGTGGTTCACCGCGACCAGCCACGATACGGGCGCGCCCGCCCGCTCACCCCGGCGACGGACGACCTCGACGCCGGGCACCCCGCGCGGCACGCCCGCGTGGTCCAGCACGTCCTGGACCAACCGGTCCAACCCGTCGCCGCCGAGGCCGCACGCCAGGTACCAGGCCGCGCCCGCGCCGCGGTCGTTGCGGGTCACCGCGGGCACGCCGGGCAACGGGCCGTCGACGTAGGAGGCCAGCACCCGCGCGCCCTCGGCCCGCAGGTCCTCGGTCCACACGCGCGCCGACGAGCCGTCGTCCAGCGACACGGCCGCGCCCTCGCCCAGCGGGAAGAACTCCTCGGTCCGCACGCCCAGCAGGTCGCGGAACGCGCCGGGGTGGCCGCCGAGGTGCACGTGGCCGCGGCCGTCGGTGACACCGGACAGGTAGGTCACCAGCAGCCGGCCGCCGCCCTCGACGTAGCGCTCGTAGGGCGTGGCGTCGTCCACCAGGTACAGCGCGGGCAGCACGGCCGCCGCGTACCGGGACAGGTCCGCGCCGGGCGGGACGAAGTCGACCGTCACCCCGGCCCGCCACAGCGCGCGGTACAGCGCCAGGGCGTTGTCCTGGTAGGAGAAGTCGGCCGTGGGGTGCGCGGGCTGCTCCAGCGCCCACCGCGACTCCCAGTCGTAGACCAGGGCCACCGGCGCGTCGACGGTCGAGCCGACCAGCTCGGCCAGCCGCGCGTACTCCGCGCCGACCCGCTCGACCTCGCGGAACACCTTCGTGTCCGGGCCCGCGTGCGGGACCATCGCCGAGTGGTAGCGCTCCGCGCCCGCCCGCGACTGCCGCCACTGGAAGAACAGCGTGCCGTCCGCGCCTCGGGCGACGTGCTGGAACGAGTTGCGCCGCAGCTCGCCCGGCAGCTTGGCGAGGTTGCGCCGCTGCCAGTTCACCGCGGAGGTCGAGTGCTCCATGAGCAGCCACGGCCGCCCGCCGGCCAGGCCGCGCACGAGGTCCGCGGAGAACGCCAGCTCGACGTGCCGCTCGGGGTCCTCGGCGCGGGTGTAGTGGTCGTTGGACACGAAGTCGACCTCGGCCGCCCACTTCCAGTAGTCCAGCGCGCCGAACGTCCAGGTGACCATGAAGTTCGTGGTCACGGGCACGTCCGGGGTGACCTCGCGCAGCACGTCCCGCTCGGCCTTGAACAGCTCCAGCAGGGCGTCGGAGGAGAACCGGTCGAAGTCGAGCAGCTGGCCGGGGTTGCCGAGGGCCGGCGTGGCGCGCGGCGGCAGGACGTGGTCCCACGAGGTGTAGCGCTGGCTCCAGAACGCCGTGCCCCACGCCTCGTTCAGGGCGTCCAGGTCGCCGTGCCGGGCGCGCAGCCACGCGCGGAACGCCACCGCGCACCGGTCGCAGTAGCAGCGGGGCACGTGGCAGCCGTACTCGTTGCCGATGTGCCAGGCGGCCAGGGCCGGGTGGTCCCGGTACCGCCCGGCCAGGGCGCGGGCCAGCGCGACGGCCTTCTCCCGGTAGACGCCCGAGGTGGGGCAGTAGGACTGCCGGGAGCCGTGCGAGAGCCGCACGCCGTCGGCGGTCTCCGGCAGGACCTCGGGGTACGCGCCGGTCAGCCACGGCGGCGGCGCGGCGGTCGCGGTGGCCAGGTCGACCCGGACGCCGCCGTCGTGCAGCCGGTCGAGCACGCGGTCGAGCCACCCGAACTCGTAGCGGCCCTCCTCGACCTCCAGCAGGGCCCAGGAGAAGATGCCCGCGCTGACCAGGTTCACGCCGGCCCGCCGCATCAGCGCGACGTCCTCCGCCCACACCGGCTCGGGCCACTGCTCGGGGTTGTAGTCGGCGCCCCACGCCAGGCCGCGCACACCGGTGGGCCATGTCGTCATGCGGCAAGGGTGCTCGATTGAGCGCGCAAACGTCAACACACTCAAACAAGAGCACTCGTCAGAACCGGCACTTACCAGATCCCGTGCCACACGCTGGTGGGTTTTGTTTACTCTGTGTTCGGTTTACCGAGGCGCTTCACCCGCGGAGGAGTTGACCGGGGCCGCCAGCGGGGTGGGCCGGCCGGGCAGCCGCAGCGCGAACAGCGCGCCGCCCTCCGGGGCCTTCCCCACGTACGCGGCGCCGCCGTGGCGCTCCGCGACCTGCTTGACGATCGCCAGCCCCAGCCCGGAGCCGGGCAGCGTGCGGGCCTCCTGCGAGCGGTAGAAGCGCTCGAACACGTGCGGCAGGTCGGCGTCCGCGATGCCCGGACCGGAGTCGGCGACCTCGACCACCGCGCTGCCGTCGCCGAGCTGCCGCAGGTCCAGCCGCACCACGCCCCGCGCCGGGCTGAACTTCACCGCGTTGTCCAGCAGGTTCAGCACCGCGCGCTCCAGCGCCGACGAGTCGCCCAGCAGCCACCACGGCTGCACGTCCACGACGAACCGCACGTCCGACGCGCGCCGCTTCGCCCGGTCCAGCGCGCGCTCCACCACCTCGACCAGGTCCACCGGCTCGTGCACGACCTGCGGCGCGTCCTCGCGGGCCAGCTCCACCAGGTCGCCGATCAGCGTGGTCAGCTCGTCGAGCTGGGCCCGCACGTCGGCGTGGATCTCGGCCTTGTCCTCGTCCGACAGCGTCGGCGAGCCGGGCCGCTCCGAGGCCAGCAGCAGCTCCAGGTTGGTGCGCATGGACGTCAGCGGCGTGCGCAGCTCGTGCCCCGCGTCCGCGACCAGCCTGCGCTGCCGCTCCTGCGACTCGGCCAGCGCGCCGAGCATCGCGTTGAACCGCTGCGACAGCAGCGCCAGCTCGTCGTCGCCGGACACCGGGATCGGCCGCAGGTCGCCGGTCAGCGCGACCCGCTCGGTGGCCTCGGTCAGCCGCTGCACCGGCCGCAGCCCCGTGCGCGCCACCGCCGTGCCGGCCACCGCCGCGACCAGCACGCCCATGCCGCTGATCACGAACAGCACCACGGACAGCTTGCCCAGCGTGGTGTTCAGCGGCTTGGTGGACTGGGCGACCACCATCGCCTGCCCGTCGCCGTAGGGCAGGGTCAGCACCTGGAACCCCGAGCGGACGTCGGTCCAGAAGCTCTCCAGCGACACCCCGCGCGCCACGTCCAGGTCGGCGGGCTGCGTCGGCGGCGGGCTGGTGCCCTTCGGGAAGTAGATCTGCCCGGAGGTGTCCAGCACGCCGATCCGGATGTCGCCCGCGGCCAGGAACGCGCCGGGGATCTCCGACACGTCGTTGTTGACCTTGGGCGCGGTGACCGCCGCCTGCGCCCGCTGCCGGAGGTTGGACTCCAGCTGGTCGTGCAGGTTCCGGCTCACGGTCATGTAGGCGCCGAGCGAGACGACGGCCACGGCGCCGGCCACGCAGAACGCGGCGAGCAGCGTGACCCGGGCGCGCAGCGAGACCCGCTGCAACCGCCCGTTGGCGGCGTCGATCACGGAGGGGTCTCCCGCAGCACGTAGCCCACGCCGCGCACGGTGTGCAGCAGCCGCGGCTCGCCCTCGGCCTCGGTCTTGCGGCGCAGGTAGCCCACGTAGACCTCCAGGGCGTTGCCCGAGGTCGGGAAGTCGTAGCCCCAGACGTCCTCCAGGATCCGGCCGCGCGTGAGCACCTGCTTCGGGTGTGTCAGGAACAGCTCCAGGAGCGCGAACTCGGTCCTGGTCAGGCTGATCGGCCGCTCGCCCCGGCGGACGTCGCGCGTGCCGGGGTCCAGCTCCAGGTCGGCGAACCGGAGCACCGCGGCCGCGGACTCCTCCTTGGCGTCGTCCGACGAGGCCCGCCGCAGCAGCGCCCGCAGCCGGGCCAGCAGCTCCTCCAGCGCGAACGGCTTGGGCAGGTAGTCGTCCGCGCCCGCGTCCAACCCGGACACCCGGTCGGACACGGCGTCGCGGGCGGTGAGCACGAGGATCGGCAGGTCGTCGCCGGTGCTGCGCAGCCGGCGGCACACCTCCAGCCCGTCCAGGCGCGGCATCATCACGTCCAGCACCATGGCGTCGGGGCGCTGGTTGACGACGGACTCCAGGGCCTGCTGGCCGTCACCGGCCAGGTCCACCTGGTAGCCGTTGAACTGGAGCGAGCGCCGGAGCGACTCCCGCACGGCCCGGTCGTCGTCGACAACGAGGATGCGCATGGGCTCAGTTTTGCCGGTGGTCCTGAGAGTCGCCTGAGAAGGCCGTGTGAGCTACCCGTCAAGTTTCCTGGGCACGGGCGCGTTCCAGTCCCGCCAGAGCGCGATGAGCCGCAGCCCCACGATCAGGGCGGACCCGGCCACGCTCACCGGGGCGGGCGGCAGGTCGAGCTGGTCGCCGAGCACGACGACGACCGCGCCCGCCAGCGCCGCCACCGCGTAGATCTCGCGCCGCAGGACCAGCGGGATCTCGCGCAGCAGCACGTCCCGCAGCGCGCCGCCGCCGATGCCGGTGGTCATGCCGACCAGGCACGCGGCGTACGGCGGCGCGCCCAGGGCGAGCGCGGTGGCGGTGCCCGCCGTGACGAACAGGCCGAGGCCGATCGCGTCGAGCAGCAGCACGGACCGGCGCAGCCTGGCCACGGTCGGGTGGAACCGGAAGACCACCAGCCCGGTGACGCCGGCGACGGCCAGGTAGGGCCAGTTGACCAGGGCGACCGGCGGGTGCACGCCGAGCAGGACGTCCCGGATCGTGCCGCCGCCCAGCGCCGTGGTCAGGGCCAGCACGGTGACGCCGAACACGTCCAGCCGCGCCCGCACCGCCGCGGCGGCCCCGGAGGCGGCGAACGCGGCGATCCCGACCAGCTCCAGCGCGGTGAGCAGCACGGGTGGTCAGGTTAGAAGAAGTCCGCCAGCCGGGGGACGCCCGGTGCTCCGACCAGCCGATCGAGCGCCCGGCCGTCGCCGTCGAGCAGGCCCGCGCGCCGCAGCGCGTGGCTGTCCTGCGCGCCGGCGAACCAGGGCCCGAGCGCGCGGGCGCGCAGCCGCACCGCGCCGCTGCCGCCCGCCTCCACGCGCACCCGGCCGCCCTCCGCCACCAGCCGCCGGCGGCCCGCGTGCCACGGCGCGTGCTCGTCGACGACCTCCAGGTCCACGACGAGGTCCAGCCCCTCCCCGTCCAACCCCTGGGCGGCGGGCCAGCCGCGCGCCG
This sequence comes from Actinosynnema sp. NPDC059797, assembly GCF_042732085.1. Classification (NCBI taxonomy): domain Bacteria; kingdom Bacillati; phylum Actinomycetota; class Actinomycetes; order Pseudonocardiales; family Pseudonocardiaceae; genus Actinosynnema; species Actinosynnema sp. NPDC059797. The sequence goes on along the minus strand of NZ_JBHWIE010000052.1, from coordinate 17,710 downwards.
CCACGGCGGCCGGCAGGTCCACCACCCGCAGGAACCAGGCGGACGTGGTCGTGGTGAACCTGATGCCCTGGTCGGTCAGCAGCCAGGTGGTCGCGGGGTCGGTGACCCGCAGGGACGCCCGCTCCAGCACCCCGGCCCAGCTGCGCACCTCGCCCAGCAGCGAGAGCTGGGTCGCCAGGTCCCGCCCGACCAGGTCGAACACCCGCAGGCCCCGGTCGTCGCGCTCCGCGGTCAGGTACCCGCGGACGTCGCCGTCGCGGCCGGGCACCACCGACACCACGTCGCGCTCCAGCACGTCCCGCACGTCGACGGCGGGCCCGGCGCGGTCGAGCATCCCGTTGACCGTGGAGGCGAGGTCGCAGTAGCAGGCGTGCAGGGCGGTCAGGTCGCCCTCCTCCACCGGGCGCGCGGCGAGCCGGGCGCCCGCGGGCACCCGGTCGAGCGGGAACTCCAGGTGCTCGAACACCCCGGCCCGCTCCCACCCGCGCGACCGGTACAGGGCGGGCACGGTCGCGTAGAGCACGGACAGCGGTTGGCCGCGTTCCCGCAGGTCGCGCAGCGCCGCGTCGAGCAGCGCGCCCGCCACGCCGCGCCCGCGCGCGTACGGGTCGACGGCCACGCCGCCGATCCCGCCCATGGGCACCGCCGCGCCGCCCCAGAACTGGTGGAAGTCCGTGATGCCGAGCGCGCCCGCGAGCCGGCCGTCCAGCTCGGCGGCCAGGCCGCGGACGCCGGGACGCGCCCCGGTCGGGCCGGGCCGGCCGAACGCGACCCGGTGGAGCCTGCCCAACGCCTCGGAGTCGTCACCGGTCAGCTCGCGGATCAGCACCCGTCCTGCCTACCAGGTCCTACCAGGTGAAGAAGCCCTGCCCGGTCTTGCGCCCGAGGTGGCCGGCCGCGACCTTCTCCCGCAGCAGGGCGGGCGGGGCGAACCGGGGTCCCAGCTCGGCGGCCAGGTGCTCGGCGATCGCGAGCCGCACGTCCAGGCCGACCAGGTCGGTCAGCCGCAGCGGCCCCATCGGCCAGCCGTAGCCCAGGCGCATGCCGGTGTCGATGTCCTCGGCGCTCGCCACGCCCTCCTCCAGCATCCGGATCGCCTCCATCCCGACGGCGACCCCCAGCCGCGAGGTGGCGAACCCGGGCGCGTCCCGCACCTCGATCACGGTCTTGCCCAGCTCCTCGGCCCAGGCGCGGGCCTTGGCCACGACCTCGGCCGACACCCCGTCGTGGTGGACCAGCTCGACCAGCCGCTGCACCGGCACGGGGTTGAAGAAGTGCATCCCGAGCACCCGCTCGCCGGGCAGCCCCTCGGCCAGCGCGGAGATCGACAGCGACGAGGTGTTGGACGCCAGCACGGCGTCGGGGCAAGCGCTTGCGGCGGCGGCCAGCACGCGCCGCTTCAGCTCCACGTCCTCGGGCACCGCCTCGACGACCAGCCCGGCGGCCACCGGTTCCAGCCGCTCCACGACCGCGAGCCGGCCGAGCAGCTCCCCCGGTTCGGCGTCCAGCCTGCCGCGCTCGGCGGCCTTGCCCAGCGACGCCTCGACGGCCCGCCGCGCCGCCGGCACCCGGTCCGCACCGGCCTCGACCAGCACCACCTCGTGGCCGCCGGCGAGGAGGAGGTGGGCGATCCCGGCGCCCATCGTGCCGCCACCGATCACCACGGAGATCATCGGACCGCCTCCATATAACACCTGTGGGCCGGTTTTCCAGCGAACTGTAACATCGACACCGGGCACCATGGTCCCCGTGAGGATCATCCTGCTGCGGCACGGCCAGAGCCTGGGCAACGTCGACGAGCTGGCGTACTGCCGCATCCCCGACCACGCCCTCCCGTTGACCGAACTCGGCGAGCGCCAGGCCCGCGAGGCGGGCCCGCGCGTCAAGCGGCTGCTGGACGGCGAGCCGGTCGCGGTCTACGTGAGCCCGTACGTGCGCACCCGGAGCACCCTGCGGCACCTGGACCTGGGCGGGCAGGCCGAGCGGACCGTCGCCGAGCCCCGGCTGCGCGAGCAGGACTGGGGCAACCTCCAGGACCCGGTCCAGCAGGAGGTGCTCAAGCACCAGCGGCACGCGTTCGGCCACTTCTTCTTCCGGCTGCCCAACGGCGAGTCGGGCGCGGACGTGGACGACCGGCTGGCCGCGTTCCTCACCGACCTGGAGGCGCGGATGCGCGAACCCGGCCACCCGGCGACCGCCCTCGTGGTCTCGCACGGCCTGACCATCCGCCTGCTGTGCCGGCGGCTGTTCGGCTGGAGCATCGAGCTGTTCGAGTCGCTGTCCAACCTCGACACGTGCGAGGACCGGGTCCTGACGAACACCGGCGGCGAGTGGCGGCTCGACCGGCCGTTCACCCAGTGGCGCACGTCGCCGGACGGCGAGGTGCAGGGGCCGATCGGCTAGCGCGTCACAGCTCCTCCAGCTCGTGCCACTCGGCGAACGGGTCGGCGAACTCCAGCTCGGCCGCCAGCGCCAGCTCCTCGTCGGTGACCAGCGCCGCCCCCAGCGCGGCGACCACGTCCTCGCCCGACGCCCGCAGGCACACCGCCACGACCTCCTGCGACCGGTCCCCGAACTCCGGGTCCCAGTCCAGCGACGCGAACGCCCGCCGCTCGGCGTCCACGTCGGACCAGTCCTCGACCGCGGCCAGCCACGTGCCCACCGCGCCGACCGACAGCCCGCCGCCCGCCGACTCCAGCCACATCACCCGGTCCGGCTGGCTGACCACCCACAGCCGGCCGCGGGCCCGCACCACGCCGTCCAGCAGCACGTCCACCGCCTCGTGCAGCCGCATCGGGTGGAACGGCCGGCGGGCGGTGAAGCGGACCACCGAGACGCCGTGCGCGGGCTCCTCGGGCGCGCCGCGCAGCAGCGGCGCGAACGCCGGGGTGAACCGGCGCCCCGGCGGCACGGCGAGCAGCCGGGACACCTCCAGGGAGGACAGCTCGAAGCGGGGCGTGCCCGGCGCGAGGCGGTCCAGCACGGCGGGCAGCACCTCGTCGCCCGGCGGCCCGGTGAGCACCAGCGCGTCGGCGAACTCCACGTGCCCCACGACCACCTGCGCGACCGTCCGCTCGTCCGAGGGCAGGCCGATCCCGCGCTCGCCGAGCGTGTCCTCGCCGGTCGCGTCGGCGAGCCAGGTCGCCCGGTCCACGACGGACACCACCGACCCCACCCGGATCGACCCCCGGTCGACCAGCGCGAGGCACACGGCCTCGGGCTCCAGCGACGGGTCGAGGTCGAGCACCACCCGGCGGCCGGCCAGCGAGGCCAGCAGCGGCAGCAGGTCCTCGCGCAGCGTGCACGACAGGCACCCGTGGGCGAGCGACAGCTCGGTCGGCACCCCGTCCACCCAGCGCCGCACCACGCCGTCGACCAGGCGCGACAGGTCGTGCCGGACGAGCACCGACCCGGGCGAGGCGCGCCACACCTCCTCGGCGACCCCGTGCGCACCCATCCCGGCAACCACCACGACAACGGTCTCCACGGCGGTCACCCTAAACGAAAACGATTATCATTTCAAAGGCGCTGGGCCTCCCCCGCGACCGACCGCCGCCGCACCCCGCCGCCGAGCGAGACCGCGCCCGCCACGCAGAGGACGAGCAGCGCCGGCCAGTCGGGCGCCAGGCTGCCCTCGTGGCCCACGACGAAGCTCGCGTACAGGCCCCAGCACTGGACCGCCGTCAACAGGGCGCCGGCCGGGGTGGTCCACCAGGAGACGGCGACCACCACCGCGGTCAGCAGGACCAGGGCGGGCACGGGCCAGCCGCCCGCCGCCGCGGTGACCGCCACGCCACCGGCGAAACCGAGCGCGGACCCGTGCGCAGTGCCGATCATGACCGTCCATTGAACGCCCGGTTGAGACGGACGCCACCCCCTCCGGCGACGAGTTCACCGGAACGCGTGAGGCACGATCCTCCGAATGAGCTTCTACGACGTCCTGCACCGCCGGAGGGACACCAGGGGTGAGTTCACCGGCGCCCCGATCCCGCCCGAGGTGCTGCGCCGGGTGCTCACCGCCGCGCACGCCGCGCCCAGCGTGGGCCTGTCCCAGCCGTGGGACTTCGTCGTCGTGCGCGACGAGCACACGCGGCGCGCCTTCCGCGACCACGTCCACGCCGAGCGCAGCGTCTTCGCCGCCGAGCTGGACGGCGAGCGGGCCGAGCTGTTCTCCCGGATCAAGGTCGAGGGCATCCTGGAGTCCACGCTGGGCGTGGTCGTCACCTACGACCCCGACCGGGGGTCGCCCGCGGTCCTGGGCAGGCACGCCATCGCCGACGCGGGCCTGTACTCGGTGTGCCTGGCCATCCAGAACCTGTGGCTGGCCGCGACCGCCGAGGGGCTGGGCGTGGGCTGGGTGAGCTTCTACCGCGAGGACGTGCTGCGCAGGCTGCTGGACATCCCGCCGCCGCTGCGGCCGGTGGCGTGGCTGTGCGTCGGGCCGGTCGAGGGGCTCCCGGACACCCCCGACCTGGAGCGGCACGGGTGGCGCAACCGGATGCCGTTGGAAGAAGTCCTCCACGAGGAGCGGTACACCCGGCGTCCGGGCCGGTAGCCTGTGGTAGCCGTGCCGGCGGCGGGCGGGCCCCGCGTACCCGTCCCGCCGAGTCGGAATGGGGTGTCAGCACGAGTGGAGCAGCGAGAACCACTGGCCGCGGAGCAGGCGTCGCAACCGGACCTCGAGGTCAGGGAGTTGCTGAACGCCGGCCGGCTCGCGGAGGCGAACACCCTGTTCGACCGGGTGGTGAACCGCGTCCCGCCCGGCGCGGACCGCTGGGAGCGCTCCGCCGCGCTGGTCAACCAGGCGAAGCTCGCCTGGCGGCTCGGCCGCATCCCGCTGGCCCTGGAGCTGGCCGCCGAGGGCTGGACCGACCTGGACGGCGAGCCGAGCGACAACCCGGCCGCGGCGCGGGCCATGCACGCGCTGGGCTACCTGCTGGAGGGCATCGGCAACCGGCGGGCGGCCGTGGACGTGCTCCGGTTGTCGGTCCAGGTGGCCCGGCGGGCGGCGCTGACCTCCGACCTGGGCGTCGAAGTGCTCGGCCACTGCCTCCAGGGCCTGGGCGGCACGCTGAACTTCCGCGCCATCTCCTCGCCGCCCGACGTGGCGCCCGCGATCTTCGAAGAGGCCCGCGGCTACCTCAAGGAGGGCCTGGAGCTGGCCACGGACGAGCAGATGCGGCGTGCGCTGCTGGGCGCGTACAGCCGTTCGCTCGCGGGGGTCGGCGAGCTGGGCGAGGCCGAGGAGCACGCCCGCGAGACGCTGCGGCGGGCGCGGGAGGCCGACGACAAGTGGGCGCTCGCGGTGGCCAACTGGGTGCTGGCGGTGGTGCACCGCGAGCGGGACGACCTGGTCAGGGCCCGCACCCTGGCCAGCCGGGCGGTGGCCGCGTCCGAGGAGATCAACGACCCGTCGCTGCTGCTGCGGTTCTCCCTGGACCTGGCCGACATCTGCGCGCGGATGAACGACCACGTGGGCGAGGCGGCGGCGCTGCGCTGCTCGGTCGCGGCGAGCAGGACCGCGACCGAGACGCTCCAGGAGGGCCTGGCGCAGGCGCTGGAGCAGCGGCGGGTGGCCGTGCAGGCCCAGCGGCTGGCGGCCGCCGCGCAGGAGGCCGCGGCCCGGGACCCGCTGACCGGGCTGGCGAACCGGCTCGGGCTGGAGCGCTCGGCGCCCGCGCTGCTGGAGCGCACGGCCGCGAAGGGCCGCCTGCCGTGGCTGGTGCTGGTGGACGTGGACCGGTTCAAGGGCGTGAACGACGACGCCGGGCACGCGGCGGGCGACGCGACGCTGCGCGAGATCGCCCAGCTGCTGCGCCGGGAATGCCGGTCCGACGACCTGGTCGCGCGGTGGGCGGGCGACGAGTTCGTGGTGCTGCTCGGCGAGGCGGCCGGCAGCTCCCGCGACGTGGGGCCGGTGGTGGCCGAGCGCATCCGCGCGGCGGTCGACGACCACGACTGGACCGTGGTGCTCGGCCCGGTGCGGCGCCCCACGGTGAGCATCGGCGTGGCCGCCGGACCGGCCAAGCTGGACCAGTTGTTCGCGGCCGCGGACATGGCGCTCTACCGGGCGAAGCGGCACGGCCGCAACCGCGTCGAGGTCGAGCCCCTGGTGTCGGGGATGGTCAGCGGGAACTGACCGGGCCCGCCTTTTTCTTGACCGCTCGTTCCAGTGTGGCTAGCGTGGACGCCGTGGCCAGGACCAAGGAGTTCGACCCGGACGTGGCGCTGCGGGCGGCGCTGGACCTGTTCTGGCGCAAGGGCTACGAGGCGACCTCCGTCCAGGACCTGGTCGACCACCTGGGCATCGGCCGGGCCAGCATCTACGCCACCTTCGGCACGAAGCACGAGCTGTACCTGCGGGCGCTGGACCGGTACTGCGAGCAGACCGGCGGCCGCACCGCCTACCTGCTGTCGCCGGCGGGCCCCGCGCTGCCCGCGGTCCGGGAGCTGATCCGCTCCTTCGCCGAGGACGCGCTGACCGACCCCGACGGCAAGGGCTGCTTCATCACCAACACCGCCGTCGAGTGCCTGCCGCGCGACGAGGCCGCGGGCCGGCGCGTGGACATCGGCCTCAACGGCCTGGAATCGGCCTTCGCGGGCGCCCTGGAGCGGGCCCGCGACCAGGGCGAGCTGAGCGCGGACAAGGACCCGCGGTCCCTGGCCCGGTTCCTGGTCACGCTGGTGCAGGGCATCCGCGTGATCGCCAAGCGCCCGGACCCGCGGCGCCTGCGCGACGCCGTCCACCACGCCCTGTCGCTGCTCGACTAGCACCCCTCCGCGCCACCTCCCGCGTTCCGCGCTGCCCTAATAATGGAACGACCATTCAAGAATGGGGGTCCACCGTGGACCGACGAGCACTGCTGACCTCCGGCCTGGCGACCGCCGCCCTGGCCGCGACCGCGCCCGCCGCCGCTCCCGCCGCCGCTGCCGCCCCTTCCGTCCCCTCCGACGCCGCGCTGGCCCGCTCACTGGGCTTCCGCAGCGCGCACGCGCAGGTCAACGGGACCCGCCTGCACTACGTCACGGGCGGCGAGGGCTCGCCGCTGGTGCTGATGGGCGGCTGGCCGCAGACCTGGTGGCAGTTCCGCAAGATCATGCCGGCGCTGGCCCGGCGGCACCGCGTGGTCGCCGTGGACATCCGCGGCATGGGCGGCTCGGCCACCCCGGCGGGCGGCTACGACAAGAAGACCATGGCCCGCGACGTCCTGGAGCTGGTCCGCCGGCTGGGCCTCGGGCGGGTGGACGTCGCCGGCCACGACATCGGCGCGATGGTCGGCCACAGCCTCGCGGCCAACCACCCGGAGGCGGTGCGCCGGCTCGCCCTCCTCGACGTGCCGCACCCGGACGAGAGCCTGTACGACCTGACCCTGCTGCCCCGCCCCGGTCAGCCCTTCCACCTGTGGTGGTTCGCCTTCAACCAGGTCCGGCTGCTGCCCGAGGAGCTGCTCGCCGACCGGTTCCGGCCGCTGGTGGACCACCTGTGCGGGCTGATGCTGAAGGACCAGGGCGCCATCACCGACCGGGACCGGTCGATCTACGCGAACGCGTACTCCTCCGCCGACCGGGTCCGGGCGGCCAACGGCTGGTACCAGGCGTTCGGCCAGGACGTCGAGGACCACAAGACCTACCCGCGGCTGACGCTGCCGGTGCTGGGGCTCGCGAACTCCGACGCCCCGGAGTACCTGGGGGCGCCGCTGCGCAGGCACGTCGTCGCGCCCGAGCTGGTGGTGGTCCCCGACAGCGGGCACTACCTCGCCGAGGAGCAGCCGGACGCGGTGGTCCGCGAACTGCTCGCGTTCTTCGGCGGGTGACCGGGGCGCGCGGCCGGGGGGGGGGTGCCCGGCCCGGGCCCCGGGGGGCGCGGGTGCGGGCCGCGCGGGCGGGGCGCCCCGCCGCCCGGACGGCGGGTTAACCGCCCGTGATTAAGAGGCCCCTAC
>NZ_JBHWIE010000052.1:0-9760 GCF_042732085.1 Actinosynnema sp. NPDC059797 | reverse complement strand
GTCCCGAGCTCGGGGGGGGTGGCCGGGGCCGCCGGGGGGGGGGCGCCCCCCCGGCCGCCCCACGCCGGGGTCAGGCGATCAGGCCGCCGCGGAAGGCGACCAGCGCCGCCTGCACGCGGTTGACCGCGCCGATCTTGCCGAGCACCGACGAGACGTAGCCCTTGACCGTCGCCTCGGACAGGTGCAGCGTGCCGCCGATCTCGGCGTTGGACATGCCCTGCCCGATCAGGACCAGCACCTCGCGCTCGCGCTCGGACAGGGAGGCCAGCAGCCGGCGCGCGGGTTCCGCGGCCCGTTCGCCGTCCGCCACCGCGGCCAGCACCCTGGCCGCCACGCCCGGGTCGAGCACGGCCCCGCCCACGGCAAGGTCGCGCACCGCCCGGACCAGCTGTTCCGGTTCGGTGTCCTTGAGGAGGAAGCCCGAGGCGCCCAGGCGCAGGGCCTCCGACACGTACTCGTCCACGTCGAACGTGGTCAGCATGGCGATCCGCGGCGGGTCCGGGATGGCGCGCAGCTTGCGCAGCGCCATCAACCCGTCGGAGGACCGCATCCTGATGTCCAGCAGCACGACGTGCGGGCGGTGCCGGCGCGCCAGGTCGGCCACCAGGTGCCCGTCGTCGCATTCGGCCACGACCTCGATGTCGCCGGCGCTGCTGAGGATCATGCGAAGGCCGGACCGGACGAGGTCTTCGTCGTCGGCCAGCATCACCTTGATCACGACGCCTCCCCGCGTTGGCGTTTCGTGTTCGTACCCGCCCAGCATCGCGCACGAACACGCAAGCTGACGTTAATTCACCGTTATCTCACCACGGAACCAGACGCTCACAGCCCGTTGACAGTTGCCAGGCGAAAAGCGAGGTCAGGCGGATACGCAGGGTAATTTCCGCAGGCTAACGCGAAGGACTTTCGCGAATCTTTACTTCTGAGTAACGTGCGTCACACGACCCCCGCCCTGGAAGGAGCTTCGCGTCATGCGGAGAGCCGCCCGCTCGCTCGCCGTCGTGCCCTTACTGGCCGCCGCCCTCGCCGTGCCCCCCGTCGCGCCCGTCGCGGCGGCCGCGCCCGTCGAGGGGGCCGCGCCCGTCGCGGAGGCCGGCACCGGCGCGTTCGCGCCCGACGACCACTGCCTGGGCCAGTGCCACGACGTGCTGCCGCCCGGCCAGAACGGCCACGCCACGCTCACCGACATCCTCGCCCACCAGGTGTTCGGCACCCGGCCCGCGCACTCGGCCGACCAGCTCGGCAAGTACGACGCCCTCGCCTCCGGCTACGGCGGCCTCACCAACGAGCAACTGGGCGCCTTCTTCAACGACGCCTCCTTCGGCGTGCCCGCCGACCAGGTGGAGAGCACGATCAAGCCGCGCGCGGACGTGACCATCGTGCGCGACAAGAAGCTCGGCATGCCGCACATCACCGGCACCACCCGCTCCGGCACCGAGTTCGGCGCCGGGTACGCCGCCGGGCAGGACCGGCTGTGGCTGATGGACCTGTTCCGCCACCTCGGGCGCGGGCAGCTCTCCGGGTTCGCCGGCGGCGCCGAGGGCAACCGGGCCCTGGAGCAGAGCTTCTACGGCCAGATCCCCTACACCGAGGCCGACCTCCAGCGCCAGATCGACCAGGTCGCGGCCCAGGGGCCGCGCGGCGCGCAGGCGTTGCAGGACGTGCGCGACTACGTCGCGGGCATCAACGCCTACATCGAGGACGCGGTCGAGGGGCGGTACTTCCCCGGCGAGTACGTGCTCACCGGGCACGCCGACGCGATCACCAACTGGAACGACATCAAGCCGTTCCAGCCCACCGACCTGGTCGCCATCGCCGCGGTGGTCGGCGGCCTGTTCGGCGCCGGCGGCGGCGGCGAGGTGCAGAACGCCCTGGTGAAGCTCGCCGCGCAGAACCGGTACGGCGCGGCCGAGGGCGAGCGCGTGTGGCGGTCCTTCCGGGAGCAGAACGACCCGGAGGCCGTGCTGACCCTGCACGACGGGCAGCGGTTCCCGTACGCCACGACGCCCGCCGCGCCGCAGGGCGTGGCGCTGCCCGACGGCGGCGCGGTGACGCCCGAGCGGATGGTGTACGACGAGACCACCGCTGGTGCGTCCACTGTGGACGTCCCGCAGGAGCTGAAGGCGTTGGAGGGCCTGTTCTCCGACGGCGTGCTGCCGCGCGACCTGCTCAGCCGCAAGCAGGGCATGTCCAACGCGCTGGTCGTGTCCGGACCGCACACCGACAGCGGCAACCCGATCGCCGTGTGGGGTCCGCAGACCGGGTACTTCGCGCCGCAGCTGCTGATGCTCCAGGAGCTGAACGGCCCGGGGCTGCGGGCGCGCGGCGTGTCGTTCGCGGGCGTGTCGATGTACGTGCAGCTGGGCCGGGGCCTCGACTACTCGTGGAGCGCGACGTCCGCGGGCCAGGACATCACCGACACCTACGCGGTCGAGCTGTGCGAGCCGTCCGGCGCGCCCGCCTCGGCCGGTTCCCTGCACTACCGCTACCACGGCCAGTGCCTGCCGATGGAACGCCTGGAGCGCAAGAACTCCTGGAAGCCCACCGTCGCCGACCCGACGCCCGCCGGCTCGTACACGCTGGTGATGCACCGGACCAAGTACGGGCTCGTGCAGAGCCGGGCGCGCGTGGACGGCAGGTTCGTCGCCTACACCTCGCTGCGGTCGACGTACCTGCACGAGGTCGACTCCATCCTCGGGTTCCAGGAGTTCAACGACCCCGACGCGATCCGGTCCGCGCAGGACTTCCAGCGCGCCGCCGAGCGCGTCGGGTACGCGTTCAACTGGTTCTACGTGGACTCCCGCGACACCGCGTACTTCAACTCGGGCGCGAACCCGGTGCGCAAGAGCACCGTCGACCCGCACCTGCCGGTGAAGGCCGAGGCCGCGTACGAGTGGGAGGGCTGGGACGCCGACCGCAACACGGCGACCTACACGCCGTTCGCGCAGCACCCGCAGTCGGTGAACCAGGACTACTACATCAGCTGGAACAACAAGCAGGCGCCGGACTACTCGGCGTCGGGCTACGGCATGGGCTCGGTGCACCGCGGCGACCTGCTGGACGACCGCGTGCGGGCGCTCATCGCGCGGGGGCCGGTCACGCGGGCGTCGCTGACCAGGGTGATGGCCGAGGCGGGCGTGGCCGACCTGCGGGCCGAGCAGGTGCTGCCGGTGCTGCTGCGGGTCCTCGACGCGGCGCCGGTGACCGACCCGGCGCTGGCGCAGGTCGTGACGAAGCTGCGCGAGTGGCAGCGGAGCGGCTCGCTGCGCAAGGAGACCACGCGCGGCAGCAGGGCGTACGCGCACGCCGAGGCGATCCGGGTGCTGGACGCCTGGTGGCCGCGGCTGGTCGAGGCGCAGTTCAAGCCCGGTCTCGGCGACGCGCTGTACGGGCAGCTGACCCGGGCCCTCCAGGTGGACGAGGCGCCGTCCGACCCCAACGGCACCACGCCGCACAAGGGTTCCGCGTTCCAGAACGGTTGGTGGAGCTACGTGCACAAGGACCTGCGGGCCGTGCTCGGCGACTCCGTGCAGGGCCCGCTGGGCGGGCGCTACTGCGGCGGCGGCGACCTCACGGCGTGCCGCCAGGTGCTGCTGGACAGTCTGCGCGCGGCGGCGGCCGTGCCCGCCACGGCGGTGTACCCCGGTGACGGCACGTGCGCGGCCGGCGACCAGTGGTGCGCGGACAGCATCGTGCACCGCGCCATGGGCGGCATCACGCACGACGAGGTGAACTGGCAGAACCGGCCGACGTACCAGCAGGTCGTGCAGTTCCCGTCCCGCCGCGGGACGGACCTGCGCAACCTGGCGGCCGGCGCCGTCGCGACCGCGAGCAGCCACGAGCGCGGGTGGTACGAGTCGCCGCCGTCGAACGCGGTGGACGGCAGGCTCGACACCCGGTGGGCCAGCGACTGGTCGGACCACCAGTGGTTGCGGGTGGACCTCGGATCGGTGCGCCGCGTCGGCCGGGTCGTGCTGGCGTGGGAAGGGGCCTATGCCAAGGCGTATCGCATAGAGCTGTCGACCGACGGCTCGACCTGGCGGACCGCGTACGAGACCTCCGCGGGCGACGGCGGGAACGACGTTGCGCCGTTCACGCCCGGTGAGGCACGATTCGTACGAATGACGGGTATCCAACGAGCCACGGGTTACGGATACTCGGTTCACGAGCTTGAGGTCTACGTCTCGTAGACCGGTCCGCAGGAAGACCCCGGTCCACCCCCAGGGACCGGGGTCTTCCGCCTTTTCGCCCTCCCTCCCCTGTGGAGCTCAGGGCAGGGGCCGCGCGCCGTTGTTGTGGTGCGCCCCGTTGCTCTGCGGCAACTCGTGCTGGGTGGCCAGGCCCACCTGCTCGGCGAACTCGGCGGCCACGGTCGAGCCCCCGTACATGCCCAGCGCCTTGGCCAGGTGCAGGCGCAGGTCGGTGCGGTCGCCGTCCTCCAGGCGCGGCAGGGCGCTCTCGAAGCTGGTGACCAGGGTGTCCGCCCAGTGCCGGTCGCGGCGGTCCGAGGCGATCTCCACCAGCTCCGCGAGGTGCCTGCTCAACGCGACGGCCTGCTCCACCTGGTAGCCGTTGCGCGTGAGCCACCAGACGGTGGCGTTGGCCAGGTCGCTGAGCACCTCCTCGCGCAGGTACTTCATCTCGGCGCGCTCGGCGTCCCGCTCGGCCTGGCGCATGGCGCTGGTCTGCAGCAGCTCGATGTGCTTGCGCGCCACCGCCAGGTCACCCTCCGCGACGCTCAGCGACACCCCGTCGGCACGGGCCCACACGTGCGTGCCGTCGACCTGCCGCTCGGCCGCCAGCTCGTCCCCGAGCTGGTGCTGGAGCGGGACGTGGTGCACGAGCATGGTCCGCTCGGTCAACGCCCTGGCCCGCTGGATGATGTCGTTGACGGCCGCGTTGCGCGGCGAGTTGTGGCGCGCGCCGCTGGTCAGGTCGACCCGCCAGTGGATCGTCATCCTGACCTGGAAGTCCAGCCCGTAGACGGCGCTGGGCAGCGGCGACTCGAACTGGTGCTGGTGGGTCGTCGAGGCGGGCGCGAACGTGTACTCGTCCGGCTGGGCGCGGTTGCGGCGCCACCAGGCGCGCGCGGAGCCGAAGGGGCCGGGGTTGAGGTCGGGCCAGGGTCGACTGCTCATGGAGTGGCTTTCGTCAGAGGTGAGGTGCCCTCTCTGTACCCCACGGGGAGCGGGCGGAGAAGATGGTGCGCGCCACTTCCCCCGGACAGCCGAAGTGCGGAGGCCCCGGACCTCACCGGGGGTGCACGAAGCTGCCCCCAGGCGGGTGACACCCCCTTCGGCCGGAGGTCGAGGGGGGACACGGTAGGCTTCAGGGCGCGCCCTCGTAGCTCAGGGGATAGAGCATCGGTTTCCTAAACCGTGTGTCGCAGGTTCGAATCCTGCCGGGGGCACTCACCTTTCGCCGGGTGAATCGGCCCCTCACCAGCGGCAACGCTGGGAGGGGCCGATCTTGTTCTGTCCGGCTGTGTCCGGCCGTGTCCGGCCGGTTGCGAGCGTTTCTGCCCAATAGCTGCCCAAGTTTGCCGGTGCTCGGGCTACCGCATGGCCTCCATGATCTTGCGCTTGGCTGCCTCGTCACCACCGTGCAAACACTTGGCGTACACCCGATACAGCACTTCCACGGAGTGGCCGGCCCACTCGGCTACCCGCGTGGGCTCAACCCCCGCGTTCAACCACGTCGAGACGCAGGCGTGCCGCAGGTCGTAGGGCCGGCGGACCAACGGCCCCGCGGCCACCTCCGGCACGAACACCCGCTCACGGGCGGTTCGCCACACCGCGCCGTACAGCCGCACCGGAACCGGACCGCCCCGCTCCCCGCGGAACAGCCGGCCGTCGTCGTCGGTGCCGAACTGCTCCAAGTGCGCCCGCAGGATCGCCACCAGCTCGGGCGGCACGGGGACTCTGCGCACCGCGCGATCGGGCCGGTGCTTGAGCCCCCGTTCATCCCTTGTGGTCCCGGAGTTGGTCCACCGACTGCCCGCGTGCGGCGCTGCACGCTCGACGTGCAACTCCCCCCAGGCATCGTCCGGTTCGCCCGTGTCGGGCAGGGCGAGGTTGCGGCGCCGCAGGTTCACGGCTTCCTCGGGACGCAGGCCGGCGTGGTAGGTCAGCGCATAGCAGGCTGCCAGGTGCGGTCCGGCGCGCCGGACATTGCGAACCTCAGCCAGCAACGTCCGGGCTTGCACCGGGTTGGCCACCACACGGGGATCGATCTCCCGTTCGGCTCTCGGCGGACTCCACTTCAGATGGGGAATGGGGTTCGTCTCCAGTAGGCGTATCTCCACCGCGTAGTCCAGGGCGTTGAACAGGACCGCGCGTTTACGGTTGACCACGGTGGCCGCGGCCGGTGTGCCGTCGAGTTTGCTCGCCACCGTGTTCAACGTCGCACGAAGCACCTCCGCTTCTTCGAGATCTGTCACGGCACGGGTGTTGCGCTCAATCCAGCTCAACACCTTGGCCACCTCCGGAGGGGCGGATGCCCGCAGAGGTGCGTTGAAGGCATAGTTGAACAATGCCGACCGGATTTCCTTGTCATCGGGCCTTCCTTTGCGCCCGGACAGCAGGGCCGTGGTGGCGGTGGTCAGCGCTTCCGCGATACTCCGGCGCGACGTGGCGGCGGCGGCGGGCCACTTCATGTCTACATAGCGACACGCGAACGTGTACCACGCCATCGTTTCCTTTGCCCGGCGCATGGACACGGGCAGTCCGGTGCCCGTATCGAACGCTTCCCCTTTGCTTGCGGCGCGTTTGAGTTCCGACCGGAAGCTGTCGGCTAGGGCGTCGTTGGCGAACTTCTCCTTGAAGGGCTCGCCCGCGACCGTCCACCTAACCCAGTAGGTGACCTTCCGCTTGCCTCGGTAGACGTAGACCTTCTGGAATCGCACGTTGTAGGAGGTTGACATCAGGCAACCTCGTCCAGCGCCTCGTACCAGGACTCCACGTCGGCCCGGTTGATCCTGATTTCTCCGTTGGGCAACTTCCTACAACGCGGCGCGCGGCCCTTCATACGCCATTCGTAGAAGGTGGAACGGGAGATGCCCATTTCCTTGCAAAACTCGGCCACAGTGAGCTTTTCCCGACGGATGCTCATGATGTCCCCCTTGTCATCACTGGCAATCGGAGCCTGCATTGCGCCTATGCCGCACCTCCGGTGACGGTGGTCAGGTTCGGACGAAAGGCGGCTATGGCGGTTCCACCTTGACTGTCGTCACCCTGCTTGTCGGACGTGTTTTCGGGAGGTGGGCAGTAGCGTGCCCATGCGTCTTCGAATGAGGCGCGTTTGTAGGCCTTGCATTGGGTGCCGTCGGGGAAGCGGACGTTGTTGGAGGTGATGTCGAATTCGCGGAGCATCGCGGCGAGTCTGGGTGCGGTGAGGCCGGTTTTGTTGAGGGTGGCCCAGGGTGCTTCGACGTCGGCGCGGAGTTGGTGGAGCAGGGTTGCGGAGGGTATGGCGGTGTGGGTGCCGATGATGGTGCGGCAGTCCATGAGCAGGCGGACGCGGATGGAGCCCTGGTCGCTTTCGGCGGCTTCCTCGGTCAGCGCCCGGACGGCGGCGCGGGCGCGGCCGGGCCAGGTTCCCCCGGCGTGGTCGGCGACCACGACCAGGGGTTCCCAGGTGTCAGCGGCGCGGTCTTCCACCGGCATGTCCGGTTCGGCCTGTTCCAGCACCGGCAGGTCGGCGCGCAGCCACCGGGCAAGGCGGGTGGCGATGGTGCGCAGGGCCGGCCGGTCGCGGCGGAACCGGTAGGGGTCGGCGCGTTCGCCCGGTCCCCGGCGGCGCATTTTGACCACCACGGCGCGGTCTTCGATGGTGTCGGGCATGGTGCCGATACCGGCCAGTGCCGCCATGGCGAAGGTGGGCAGGCTGACCACGGCGTTGATGTTGACGTCGAAGCGGTTGGCGGGGCGGTTGCGCTGGAATCCGGCATTGAGCAGGCCGCGGACTTCCTCGTTGCCGCCGGTGTTGGGGCCGAAGATGGTGTCGGCTTCGTCCACCAGCAGGGTGGGTGGGTCCTCGGTGATGGACCGGTAGATGGCCGACGGGGAGGAGTTGACCGTGATGAACGGGTCGTGGCAGGTCGCTTCCACCACGTCGAGCAGCCGGGACTTGCCGCAGCGCTTTTCCGGGCCGCGGATGACCAGCCGCGGGGCCTGTGCCCAGGCGGGTTGGGCGTGGGTGGCGGCGATCCACAGCACCACCGCGTCGGCGGCTTCGGGTGAGGGCATCACGACGTAGCGAGTCAGCGCGGCGTGCAGCTCGTCCAGCAGAGCCGCGCCGGTGCTCGCAGGTTCGGCAGAGGTCATGACGTGGTCCTTCCGATGAGGCCGCCGGTCGGGGCGGCCTGGTGGTGCGGATGGAGCGGGAGGTCGTGGTGGGCGCCGGTTTCCTCGGGCGTGCGGTATTCGCGGCCCCAGCGCCACCACTGGTTGAGGTCGATGTAGATCCACACGCGTGCGGGTCCGTGTCGGTCGGTGAGGGCGGGGTCGGGGTGGGTGGTGAGGTGGTCGGTGGGCAGGTAGCGGCGTTCGGCGGCGCAGGCGTGTCCGAGGTGGTAGCGGCCGCGTCGGCTGGCGTCGCGGCGGGCGAGCCAGTCGCGGTAGTGGAACCAGCGGTGGTGTTGTGGTCCGCCGTGCAGGGCCACCAGCTCGGTGCGCGGGTCGGCCAGGTGCGGGGCGGTCATGCCGCGCCCCGCGCGGTGGCGGGCAGGGCGCGGGGCCGTTGAGCGCCGGCGCGCAGGCCGTTGCCGATGGTGCGGCGGACTTCCCGGTCGGTGCAGTCGCAGTCACCGGCGACGATGTGGTGTGCGGCGTCGTAGAGCTCGTCTTCGGCTGTAGCCGGGGGCAGCACTCCCGCGCCGACGAGCTGCCCGAGCGCGAACCCGGCCACGTACAGGGTCTGGGTGTGCGCGCCTGAGACGGCCTGTGCGACGCGTTCCCGCTCCCCCCTTACGGCGGCGGTGACGTAGCCGGGCAGCCGGTCAGCGCGGCGTAGGTTGGGCGCTGTGCGGGCCGGTGGCGG
The DNA here is from genome assembly GCF_042732085.1 of Actinosynnema sp. NPDC059797. Taxonomy (NCBI): domain Bacteria; kingdom Bacillati; phylum Actinomycetota; class Actinomycetes; order Pseudonocardiales; family Pseudonocardiaceae; genus Actinosynnema; species Actinosynnema sp. NPDC059797. Next base: position 721 of record NZ_JBHWIE010000052.1, on the reverse strand, counting down.
CTTGGGGGTGAGGCGCTGGACCAGCCAGGTGGGCAGCGGGGCGGGTTGGTTGTCGTCGGTGGTCCAGTACTGGCCGTGTTCGGTGCTCGACCAGGGGCCGACGACGTAGCCGCCCCACGCGCGGGTGTCCACCTTCCACCCCAGGCCGTTGCCCTGCTCGCCCTCGGTGTTGCGCAGCCGGACACCCTCGGGGGCGCGGAAGTACAGGTGTAGGCCGTCGCGGGCGGTCTGGACCGTGTAGAGGTCGGTGGGGAAGGGCTGCCCGGCGTCGGCGCACAGCAGCCGGAACACCTCTTCGCCGGTCCGCGCGCCCCTGCGGTTCCAGCTCTCCGGGGGCACGTCGTCGGGCGACTTCGGGGTGTCCAGATCGACCACCACCAGGCCGCTGGGACCGGTCGCGATCCCGATGTTCCAGGGCGCGACCGACCACGCGGCGCGGATGCGGGCGGGGTCGGTGGTGGCGCGCTGCTCCCACCCCTGGTGGCCGCCCGCGCACGGGCCGGTACGGGGGCAGGACTTGTGCCCGTGCAGGGCGGGGCGCTTGGTGCCGGGCCGCAGCGGGAAGACGTGCCAGCCGCGGGCGGCGAGGGTCAGCGCGTGGTGCAGTGCCAGGTCGCGGGGATCGGTGCGGGTTGTGGTCATGGCGCGGCTCCCGTGTAGACGGTGGTGGGGGTCGGCGCCGGGGCGCGGGGGGTGGGGGGGAGCCCGCGGCGCCCCCCCC
>NZ_JBHWIE010000051.1:0-37419 GCF_042732085.1 Actinosynnema sp. NPDC059797 | reverse complement strand
GCCGGTCCTACGACCACGACTTCTGGGTGGTGGGCTTCCCCGCCGGGCACCCGGACGGGCTCGTGGCCACCGGCAAGCTGCTCGGCGACAACGCGGCGCACTGGGTGCAGATGACCGACTTCTGGTCCGGCGGGCCGCGCGTGCGCCGGGGTTTCAGCGGCGCGCCGGTGGCGGACGTCACGGCGGGCGGTGTCGTCGGCATCGTCGTGGCGGAGTCGCCGCAGCAGGCGGAGAAGACGGCCTTCATGATCCCGACCCGGCTGCTGCTGCCGGACCCCGCCCCGGACCGCGTCGTCCCGCCGGTGCTGTCGTTCGGCGTGGTGACCGCGGGGGCGCGGGTCGAGGGCGTGCTGCGCGGGGTCGGCGGCCCGGTGACGGGCGCCGCCGTCGAACCGGGCGGCGTGGTCACCGCCGCGCCGCGCGACGACCACCTCGTGGTGTCGGCGGGCGCGGACGAGCGCGGGCGGCACTCGGCGGTCGTCACCGCGACCACGCCGGACGGGCCCGCCGAGGTGCCGGTGGACGTCGAGGTCGCCGGTGAGGCGCTGGACGCGTGGCCCGCGCCCGACGAGCGGCGCGTGCGGCGGCTGCTGCGCGGGTGGGCGGAGTGGCGCCGGGGCGTGCCGGACCGGCTGTTCGACGGCGAACTGGTCCTGCGCGACGAGTCGGTGTTCCGCCTGGAGGTGACGCGCGTCGTGGAGCTGCGGTCGGTGTCGGAGGAGTTCGCCCGGCTGGGGGCGGGACCGGCCCCGACCGGCCCCGACGAGTGGCCCCGGGTCCCGCGCGCCGCCTGGGCGACCGACGCGGTGACGGGTGTGCGGCCGGGGACGGTGGCGGTGGTGACCTGCGCCCGTTGCGACGAGCGGCACCTCGTCGCCTGCCGGAAGTGCGACGGGCGCGGCGCGGTCAAGTGCCCGACGACGGTCACGTGCGACGTGTGCCGGGGCGCGAAGACGACCCGGTCGGGGCAGGAGCGCGTGCCCTGCCGGGCCTGCCTGGGCCGCGGCAGCGCCACGTGCGGGAAGTGCGCCGGCGTCGGTCGCCGGGAGTGCCGCGACTGCGTCGCCGGTCGGACGACGTGCCCGCGCTGCGCCGGGAGCGGCAGGCACGTCCGCTACGAGGAGGAGCACGTCCGCCGCGAGGTGGAGACCCACGTGACCCACGACCGCTCGGGCGGTGGGGTCCGGGTGGAGCCGAAGGACCACGTCCCGCTGGCCCTGCGCGGTCCGACCGGGCTCGACCTGGTGCCCGAGGGGCCGCGCGAGCGCCTGGCCCGGTGGTTGGCCGCCCGGGCCGGGCCGTGGGCGGAGCGGGAGGTCCTGCGGCGGGTGCGGCTGTCCGCGGCCCGGGTCGTGGCGGTGGAGTACGGGCGGGGCGCGACGGCGTACGTCGTCGGGGACCGGGTCGTGGCGCCGGGGGCCGTGTGGCACGGCTTGAAGGGGCTCGCCCGGCGGGGGTGACGAGGTGGTGCGTGCCCCTTCCCGCCGCGCCGTAACCTGGAGGGCATGTCCGTGCGTGCCGTCCTCCAGCCAGGTGTGCAGTCCCCGCGTCGTCCCGTGCCCCCGCAGATCGAGCGGCCCGAGTACGTCGACCGGCCAGAACCCAGGCGCAACACCGATCCCTGGGTGCAGCCGCCGGAGGTCGTGGAGGCGATGCGCGTGGCCGGGCGCCTCGCCGCGCAGGCCCTCCAGGAGGCGGGCAAGGTCATCGTGCCCGGCGTCACCACCGACGAGATCGACGCGGTCGTCCACGAGTTCCTGTGCGACAACGGCGCCTACCCCTCGACGCTGGGCTACCGCGGGTTCCCGAAGTCCTGCTGCACCTCGCTGAACGAGGTCATCTGCCACGGCATCCCCGACTCGACCGTGGTCGAGGACGGCGACATCGTCAACGTCGACGTCACCGCCTACATCGGCGGCGTCCACGGCGACACCAACGCGACCTTCCTCGCCGGCGACGTGCGCGAGGAGGTCCGGCTGCTCGTCGAGCGCACGCACGAGGCCACCATGCGCGCGATCAAGGCGGTCAAGCCGGGCCGGCAGCTCAACGTCGTCGGCCGCGTCATCGAGTCCTACGCCAACCGCTTCGGCTACGGCGTGGTCCGCGACTTCACCGGCCACGGCATCGGCCGCACCTTCCACAGCGGCCTGGTCGTGCTGCACTACGACGCGCCGCACGTCCCGACGGTCATCGAGCCCGGCATGACGTTCACCATCGAGCCGATGATCACCCTCGGCGGCATCGAGCACGACATGTGGGACGACGGCTGGACGGTCACCACCCGCGACAAGAGCTGGACCGCCCAGTTCGAGCACACGATCGTGGTGACCGAGGACGGCTCGGAGATCCTCACCGTCTGCTGAGCAGGGGCGCCAGCGCCGCCGCGACCCGGTCGGGCGCGGTGGCGGCGGCCAGGTGGTGCGCGTCGAGCGACACCACCGGCCAGCCCAGCGACCGGGCCGCCTCGGCCGCGCCGTCGTAGGTCCGGCTGAGCCGCAGGTACGAGCACGCCCCGGTCCACGGCACGGTGGGCCGGGGCTCCTTGAGGAACGCCAGCGGCACCTCGGGAGCCTCGTCGACGATCTCCTCCAGCAGCCGCACGTCCGGCACCATCGCCGACAGGGCCTCGGGCGCGAACCAGAGGTCCCAGCGCGGCATCAGCCCCTCCCGCGAGATGGCCTTCAGCCGGGCCATGCGCTCCGGCGGCGCGCCGTCGCGCCAGCTCCGGCCGGGCGTGGGCAGCTCGGCGTCGAGGAACACCAGCCCGCGCACGGGCGTCTCCAGGGCGTCGGCGAACGCGGGCAGCAGCGGACCCGCGCCGCCGTGCCCGACGAGCACCAGCTCGCCCTCCGCGCCCGCGTCCTCCACCGCGTCGGCGAACACGCCGATCAGTCGCTGGTGCACGGGCGCGGCGTTCACCGTGACCCGCAGGTCGAGCAGGAGCACCGGGTGACCCAGTCGCTCCAGCGCCCCGGCGAGGGGCCGGAGGCTGGCCGGTCCGAGGTAGGGGCTGTGCACCAGGACTGCGGTGGCGGGCTGGTCGACCATGACGTGGATGATGTCAGCCTGGACCGACAGCGGGGGGTGTTCGTGCGCGGTGCGTTGCTGGTGGCCGGGACGACCTCGGACGCCGGGAAGAGCGTGCTGGCCGCCGGCCTGTGCCGCTGGCTGACCCGGCAGGGCGTCAAGACGGCGCCGTTCAAGGCGCAGAACATGTCCAACAACTCGGTGGTGACCCGGGACGGCGGCGAGATCGGCCGCGCCCAGGCGCTCCAGGCCGCCGCGTGCGGGCTGGAACCGAGCGTGCGGTTCAACCCGGTGCTGCTCAAGCCGGGCGGTGACCGCAGCTCGCAGGTCGTGGTGCTGGGCAGGGCGGTCGGCGAGGTGTCCGCGCTGTCCTACCGCGAGCGCAAGGCCGAACTGTTCACCACCGTGCTGGCCACGCTGGAGGGGCTGCGCGCCGACCACGACGTGGTGATCTGCGAGGGCGCCGGTTCGCCCGCCGAGATCAACCTGCGGGCGAACGACATCGCCAACATGGGGCTGGCGCGGGCGGCGGACCTGCCGGTGCTGGTGGTCGGCGACATCGACCGCGGCGGCGTGTTCGCGCACCTGTTCGGCACCCTCGCCCTGCTCGACCCGGCCGACCAGGCGCTGGTCGGCGGGTTCGTGGTGAACAAGTTCCGCGGCGACCCGGAGCTGCTGCGGCCGGGCCTGGACCAGTTGCGCGCCCTCACCGGGCGGCCCGTGCTCGGCGTGCTGCCGTGGCGCGAGGAGCTGTGGCTGGACGCCGAGGACTCCCTGTCCTACGCCGCGGACGGCGTCATCGGCCGCCCCGAGCCGCCGCGCGGCGACCAGTGGCTGCGGGTGGCCGTGGTCCGGCTGCCGCGGATCTCCAACGCCACCGACGTGGAGGCGCTGGCGTGCGAGCCGGGCGTGTCGGTGCGGTTCGTCACCGAGCCGTCCCGGCTGGCCGACGCGGACCTGGTGGTCGTGCCGGGTTCGAAGGCGACCGTGACCGACCTGGCGTGGCTGCGCGCCACGGGCCTGGCCGACGCGATCACCGCGCACCCCGGCCCGGTCCTCGGCATCTGCGGCGGGTTCCAGATGCTCGGCAGGCACGTGTCGGACGACGTCGAGTCGAGGATCGGCCACGTGCCCGGCCTGGGGCTGCTCGACGTGGACGTGCGCTTCGAGGTGGACAAGACCCTGGACCAGCCGCGCGGCACGGCGTTCGGCGAACCGGTGACCGGGTACGAGATCCACCACGGGCGGGTGGTCCGCAACGCGGAAGAGGGCCTGGTCACCCTGTCGGACGGCACGCCGGAGGGCGCCCTGCGGGGGCGCGTCGCCGGCACCCACTGGCACGGCCTGCTGGAGAACGACGCGTTCCGCCGGGAGTTCCTGCGGTGGGCCGCGGGCCACGCGGGTCGCGCCGGTTTCGCGCCCGCGCCGGACACGTGCTTCGCGGGGCGCCGGGAGGCGCAGCTCGACCTGCTCGGCGACCTGGTGGCGGATCACCTGGACGTGGGCGCGGTGTCGGCGCTGCTGGAGCGCGGCGCGCCGGCGGGCCTGCCGGTCGTCCCACCGGCGGGCGCGCCACCCGCGGGGTGACGGGGGCGGCGCGCCCGCCCCCGGCTCAGCGAACCGCCACGGGCTCGTCGACCGCCGGTGCGGGCGCCGCGGGCGAGCGCCGCCTGACCGTGGCCGCGGCCATGCCCAGCACCACCAGGCCGGCGCCCGCCAGCCGCGGCGCCGTGGTGGCCTCGTCGAGCAGCAGCCACCCCGACAGCATCCCGGTCACCGGCACCAGCAGCGCGAACGGCACCACCGCGCTCGCCTCGTACCGGCGCAGCAGCAGGTTCCACAGGCCGAAGCCGAGCAGCGTCGACACCCACGCGACGAACAGGACCGCGCCGACGCCCGTCCAGCTCAGCGACCGCAGCGCGGCCAGGTCCGCCGCCGCGCCCTCGAACACCAGCGACAGGCCGAGCAGCGGCGGCACGGCCAGCGCGCTCACCCACACGATGAAGTTCAGCTGGTCCGGCGGCTGGGCGCGGCGGGTGGCGACGTTCGCCAGGCCCCACGCCACCGCGCCCAGCACCACCAGCGCGAACGCCGACAGCGAGCCGCCCGCGCCGTGGTCCAGGGCGATCACCACGATGCCGGCCGCCGCCACGGCCATGCCCGCGAGCTGCGCGGGCCGGGGCCGCTCGCGCAGCAGCACGGCCGCGAACAGCACGGTGAAGAACACCTGGCTCTGGAGCACCAGCGACGACAGGCCGGCGGGCATCCCGGCGGCCATGCCCAGGAACACCAGCCCGAACTTGGTCACGCCCAGCGCCAGCGCCACGGCGACGACCCACCGCCACGCCACCTTGGGCGCGCCGACGAACAGCAGCGCGGGCACCGCGGCGGCCAGGAACCGCAGCGCGGAGAAGAACAGCGGCGGGAAGTCGCGCAGTCCCACCTTGATGACGACGAAGTTGACGCCCCAGATGGTGGCGACGAGCACCGCGAGGGCGGCGTGGCGTGGCTTCACGCGGATCACTCTCGACGCCACGACCGTTTAGCACTAGCAATTAGTTCTGAAGCTTTTGGTTTAGCATCGCTGCATGTTGGATCTCGGTCGGCTGCGCGCCCTGCACGCCGTGGCCACCCACGGTTCGGTCGGCGCGGCGGCCACCGCGCTCAGCTGCACGCCCTCGGCGGTGTCGCAGCAGATCGCCAAGCTGGAGCGGGAGACCCGCACCACGCTGCTGGAACGCCGGGGTCGCGGTGTCGCGCTCACCGACGCGGCCCACCTGCTGGCCGGCACCGCCGGGCAGGTGCTGGCGCTGGTCGAGCGCGCGGAGGTGGCGCTGGAGGAGCAGCGCGGCGAGGCGGTGGGGCGGTTGCGCGTGGGCGCGTTCGCCACGGCCGCGCGCGGCCTGCTGCCCGCCGCCCTGGTGGCGCTCGCCCGCGACCACCCGCGGCTGGACCTGCGCGTGGTCGAGCTGGACCCGCCGGACGGGCTGGACGCGGTGGCGCGCGGCGAACTGGACCTGGCCGTCACGCACGACTGGGTCAACGCGCCGCTGCCCGTGCCCGAGCCGGTGTCGCGGACCCGCCTCGGCGAGGACGTCGCGGACGTGCTGCTGCCCGCGGGGCACCCGCTGGCCGACCGGTCGGCGGTGACGCCGGAGGACCTGGCCGGCGAGCGGTGGATCTGCCAGCCGGAGGGCACGATCTGCCACGACTGGCTGGTCAACACGTTCCGGGGCGCGGGTCGGGAGCCGGACCTGGCGCACCGCGTCGCGGAGTACGAGACGCAGTTGGCGCTGCTGGCCCGGGGGATCGGGGTGGCGCTGCTGCCCCGGCTGGGCCGGGGCGCGCTGCCGGACGCGGTGCGCGCGGTGCCGTTCGTGCCCACGCCGACCCGTCGCGTGTTCGCGGTCTGGCGCACCCAGGCGGGCCGGCGACCCGCCGTCACGGCCGCCCTCGCGGCCCTGCGCGGCTGCTGGGAGCGGCGGGAGACCGCCTGAGCCCCGGGAGCGGCGCGAGGCCGCCTGAGCCCCGGGAGCGGCGCGAGACTGCCTGGTCCTGGGAGCGGCGCGAGGCCGCCCGCGCCGACGACGTGGCACGGCGCTGCCGCAACCCGCCCGGCCGACTTGCCAGGGTGCCTCCCGCGGCGCCGCCGCTGTGGTCGCCCGCCTCGGTGCCCACCCCGGCATCAGCCCCCGTGTCGGCCTCCGGTGTCGGCCCCCGTGTCAGCCTCGGTGCCGGCCTCCTGTGTCGGCTTCGGCGTCGGCCCCGGTATCGGCCTCGGCGTCAGCCCTTGTGGCGCTCCAGCAGGTCCTCCAGGAACCCGCCCGCCTCGGCGGCTGCGCGAGCGGGGTCGCGGTCGCGCACCGCGTCGAGCAGGCCGGCGTGCGACACGTGCTCGTCCTCGTGGTCGGTCTCCACGGTGGCCGTGATGCTGGCCCGGACCGCCTCGGTCAGGCCCTGGTACAGCTCGGCGAGCAGGGTGTTGTGCGAGCACTGCACCAGCAGCACGTGGAACGCGGTGTCGCGCTCGACCAGGCGGGCCCAGTCCTTCGCGCCCAGCGCCTCGTCCCGCTGGGCCAGCAGCTCCTCGAGCCGGTGCAGCTCGTCCTCGGTGCGGTGGGCGGCGGCCAGGCGCGCGCCCTCGACCTCCAGCGTCCGGCGGACCTGGAGCACCTCGCGCAGCTCGCTGCCGCACATCCGGCGGACCGCGCCGGACAGCTCGCTGGTGGCGCGGACGAAAGTGCCGTCGCCCTGGCGGACCTCCAGCAACCCGGCGTGGGAGAGCGCGCGCACCGCTTCCCGGACGGTGTTGCGACCCACGCCCAGGGCGGTGACCAGCTCCGGCTCCGGCGGGATGCGGCGGCCCACCGGCCATTCACCGGCGGCGATCGCTCCCCTCATCTGGTCGATCACCTGGTCGACGAGCCCGGCCCGCCGAGTAGTGGCCAATGGCACAGGTCCATCCTTTCATCCGAACATCCCATGTCTGCAATAGTAATGCGCGTGACGATCCAGCACACCGAGCCAGACCCGTCACCGTCGATGGTCCACATTGCCACCGAAACCGGTGCCAAGGCGACGATCGCGGCCCATCCTGCTGGTGATGCTGCCGGTCCCGGAGGGCGGAGCAGGCGGGTTGCCCTGGTCGGCAGCACCCTGTTGGCGATCGGCGTAGCGCTGGCCGCCGCGAACCTCCGCCCCGCGGTCACCAGCCTGGCCTCCGTGCTCGGCGACGTGCGCGCCTCGCTCGGCGTCTCCGCGGCCTGGACCAGCCTGCTGACCGCCGTGCCGACGCTGTGCTTCGGCTTCGCCGCGTTCCTCGCGCCGTGGCTCGGCCGCCGCCTGGGCCTGGCCCGCGCGGTCGGCCTGTCGCTGGCCGTGCTGACCCTCGGCCTGGTGCTGCGCGTGGTCAACGGGCCGTCGACGGTGCTCGGCGGCACGTTCATCGCCTGCGCGGGCATCGCGGTCTGCAACGTGCTGATCCCGGTGGTGGTGAAGGAGTCGTTCCCGAACCGCGTGGGCCTGGTGACCGGCATCTACACCGCCGCCCTCGCCGCCGGCGCGGCGGTCGGCGCCGCCCTCACCCCGGGCCTGGAGTCCCTGCTCGGCTCGTGGCGCCTCGCCGTGGGCGCCTGGGCGGCCCTGTCGCTCGCCGCCCTGCTGGTGTGGGCGGCCGGCGCCCGGCACGGCCGCGAGGTCCGCACCACCGAACTCCCCGCCCCGGCGGGCAGGTCCATGCTGCGCCGCCCGCTGGCGTGGGTGATCACGGTGTTCTTCGGCCTCCAGTCGCTGCTCGCGTACACCGTGATGGGGTGGCTGCCCCAGATCCTGGTCGACGCCGCCGGCGTGGACCGCGCCACGGCCGGCCTGCTGCTGGCCGTCACCATGGTGCTCGGCGTGCCGGTGAGCCTCGTCGTGCCGCCCCTGGCCGCCCGCCGGCCCGGTCAGTCCGGCCTGGTCGCGGTGCTCGGCGCGCTGTCGGTGCTCGGCGTGCTCGGCCTCGCCCTGGCCCCGTCCGCCGCGCCCGCCCTGTGGGTGGTGCTGATCGGCGTGGGCATGGGCATCTTCCCGCTCGCGATCGTGATGATCTCGCTGCGCACCTCGTCCGGCGCGGACACCGCGCGCCTGTCGGCGATGGCCCAGAGCATCGGCTACCTGATCTCCGCGACGGGCCCGTTCGCGTTCGGGGTGCTGCGCGGGGCGACCGGGACGTGGACGGTCTCGATGCTGGTCCTGGCGGGCCTGCTGGTGCTCCTCACGGCCCTGGGCTGGATCGCGGGCAGGCCCCGCACGGTCTAGCTGATAACACCTCGCGCGGCCCACGCGATGTGCCGGTGGCGGAGGGAAGTGGAAAGCCCGGCCGTTCGAGGGGTCCGGCCGGGCTTCCGCGTCTTCGGTCTTCGTCGCGAGGGTCTTCGCCGTCAGTACTCCAGCGGCAGGTTGAGCAGCGCGTTCTCGACCACCTCGGGCATGCCGGGGTGGATCCAGTACTGGCCGCGCGCCATCGACTTCGCGTCCAGCCCGAAGCTCATCGCCTGGATCAGCGGCTGGATCACCGTCGGCGCCTGCGGCCCGATCACGTGCGCGCCCAGGATCTCCCCGGTGGCCGGGTCGGCCAGGACCTTCGCGAACCCGGTCGTGTCCTCCATCGCCCACCCGTACGCGATCGACGCGTAGGCCTGCGACGCGGCCACGTACCGCAGGCCGCGCTCGACGGCCTGCTCCTCGGTCAGCCCGACCGAGGCGATCTGCGGCGAGGTGAACACCGCGGCCGGCACGTGCCGGTGGTCGGCGGCGATCGGCTCGTCCGGGTGCAGCAGGTTGTGCTGCACGACCCGCGCCTCGTGGTTGGCCACGTGCTTGAGCTGGTGCTCGTTGCTGATGTCGCCCAGCGCGTAGACGCCCTCCACGGAGGTCCGCTGGTGCTCGTCCACGACCACCCGGCCGTCCGGGTGCAGCGCGACGCCGGTGGCGGGCAGGTCGAGCAGGTCCGAGTTGGGCGTGCGGCCGACCGCGACCAGCAGCTCCTCGGCGTCCACGAACTCCGAGCCGTCCGGGCCCTCCAGGTGCAGCCGCACCACGCCGTCCACGCGCTCGGCCCGCACGGCCTTGCGGTTCAACCGCACGTCCCACTTCTCCGACGCGAGTCGCGTGAACCGCTCGGCGACCTCCCGGTCCTCGCGCCGCAGCAACAGGTCGGACCGCGCGACGAGCGTGACCGCGACCCCGAACGACGAGAACACGTGCGCGAACTCCGCCGCCACGAAACCGCTGCCCAGGATCGTCAGCCGGGGCGGCAGCGCGTCGAGGCGCATGATCGTGTCGCTGGTGTGGTAGCCGACCGAGGCCAGGTCCGCGACGTCCGGCACCACCGGGCGGCTCCCGGCCGCGATCACGAAGCGGTCGGCGGTGATCGTCTCGCCGGTGCCCGTGTCCAGGGTCTTCGGGCCCACGAACCGGGCCGTGCCCTGGAACACGGTGACGTTGGCGTTCTCCTCCGCCCGCCACCGCCTGCCGCCCTCGGAGATCGGGTCGATGCGCCCGAAGATCCGGTCGCGCACGTCCGTCCAGCGCACGCCGTCGAGGTGGGCGTCCACGCCGAGCCGCGCGCCGGAGGCGGGAGCGGCGGCCACGTCCGCGGTGTGCACGAACATCTTGGTGGGGATGCACCCGACGTTCAGGCACGTGCCGCCGAAGACGCCCTTCTCGACGATCGCGATCCGCTGGTCGGCGAACCTCTCGTCCGCGATGGAGTTGCCGGAGCCGGAACCGATGATGACCAGGTCGAAGTGCCTCACGTCGTGCTCCAACCCGCGACGCGGGGCACTTGTTCCCGGCACGTCAGTGCGCGTAGGTCGGCACGATCAGCGCCCGCGCCAGCGTGTGGAACGCCAGGTTGAAGCTCACCACGGCGGGCGAGGCGTCGCCGTCCACGTCGAGCTTCTCCACGTCCACCGCGTGCACGACGAAGTAGTACCGGTGCACCTGGTCGCCGGGCGGCGGGGCGGCGCCGCCGAACGCGCGCGTGCCGTAGTCGTTGCGCACGTGGAACGCGTCGCCGGGCAGCGCGTCGTCGGACGCGCCCGCGCCGGTGTCGAGGGACGTCACCGAGGCCGGGATGTTCACCGCGACCCAGTGCCAGAACCCGGAGGGCGTCGGGGCGTCCGGGTCGAAGCAGGTGACCACGAAGCTCTTGGTCTGCTCCGGGAACCCCGTCCAGCTCAGCTGCGGCGAGGTGTCGCCGCCGTCGTGGACCTGCGCCTGCGGCAACGCCTGCCCGTCCTCGACGTCGGTCGAGGAGACGGTGAACGACGGCACCTGCGGCAGCAGCGAGTAGGGGTCGGGCGCGACGGGGCGCTCAAGGCTCATCGGGTCCTCCACACGTGATCACGTCGGACGGCACGACCCTATCGCCGCCCGAACCACCCCGCAGACGGCACCGCGTGTCCTCCACTCCAACACCGCGTGTCCTCCGGTCCGGCACCGCGTGTCCTCCAGTCCGGCACCGCGAGTCCTCCGGTCCGGCACCGCCAGCTCACCGCACAGGACCCCCGAGCGTCGGGCTCGGGGGTCCTGGACGTGGGACACGCGGTGTCCGAGTGGACGACACGCGATGCCCCGGTGGAGGACACGCGGTGTCCGAGTGGAGGACACGCGGGGTGGTGGGGTCAGGCGGCGGTGGTGGTGGCGGTGGCGGCCGGTTCGAGGGCCAGGGTCAGGACCTCGCTGACGTCGCCGACCAGGTGGACGGTCAGGGCGTCGCGGACCTGCTCCGGCACGTCGTCCAGGTCCGGCTCGTTGCGCTTCGGCAGCAGCACCGTGGTGATGCCCGCCCGGTGCGCGGCCAGCAGCTTCTGCTTGACCCCGCCGATCGGCAGCACCCGGCCGGTGAGCGAGACCTCGCCGGTCATGGCCACGTCCGACCGGACCGGGCGGCCCGACAGCAGGGACGCCAGCGCCGTGGTCATGGTCACGCCGGCCGAGGGGCCGTCCTTCGGCACCGCGCCCGCCGGCACGTGGACGTGCACCCCGCGCTCGGCCAGCGCCTCCGCGCCCGCGTCGTGCGACTTCAGGTACGACAGCGCGATCTGCGCCGACTCCTTCATCACGTCACCGAGCTGCCCGGTCAGCGTCACCCCGGCCGACCCGGTGCCCTTCGGTGCCAGCGACGCCTCCACGAACAGCACGTCGCCGCCCGCGCCGGTCACCGCCAGCCCCGTGGCCACCCCCGGCACGGCGGTCCGCTCGGCCGACTCCGGCGTGTGCTTGGGCGAACCCAGGTACCCGCGCAGGTCCGGCACGTCCACCGGCACCGGCAGCTCCGCCTCGCCCAGCGCGACCCGGGCCGTCACCTTCCGCAGCACCCGCGCCAGCGAGCGCTCCAGCTGCCGCACGCCCGCCTCGCGGGTGTACTCGCCGGCCAGCTTCCGCAGCGCGGCCTCGCTGATCGAGACGTCCTCCGGCGTCAGGCCGGCGCGCTCGACCTGCCGGGGCAGCAGGTGGTCGCGGGCGATGGTGACCTTCTCGTCCTCGGTGTACCCGTCGAGCCGGACCAGCTCCATGCGGTCCAGCAGCGGGCCGGGGATGGACTCCAGCACGTTGGCCGTGGCCAGGAACACCACGTCCGACAGGTCCAGCTCGACCTCCAGGTAGTGGTCCCGGAACGTGTGGTTCTGCGCCGGGTCCAGCACCTCCAGCAGCGCGGCGGTCGGGTCGCCCCGGTAGTCCGCGCCCACCTTGTCGATCTCGTCCAGCAGCACCACCGGGTTCATGGAGCCCGCCTCGGAGATGGCGCGCACGATCCGACCCGGCAGCGCGCCGACGTAGGTGCGCCGGTGGCCCCGGATCTCGGCCTCGTCCCGCACGCCGCCCAGGGCGACCCGGACGAACTCGCGCCCCATGGCCCGCGCGACCGACTCGCCGAGCGAGGTCTTGCCGACACCGGGCGGGCCCACCAGGGCCAGCACCGCGCCGGACCGCCGCCCGCCGACGACGCCCATGCCCCGGTCGGCGCGCCTGCGCCGCACGGCCAGGTACTCGACGATGCGCTCCTTCACGTCGTCCAGGCCCGCGTGGTCGGCGTCCAGCACGGCCCGCGCGCCCGCGATGTCGTAGGAGTCCTCGGTGCGGTTGTTCCACGGCATGTCCAGCACCGTGTCCAGCCACGTGCGGATCCAGCCGACCTCGGGTGACTGCTCGGCCGTCCGCTCCAGCTTGTCGACCTCGGTCAACGCGGCCTTGCGCACGTGCTCGGGCAGGTCCGCGCCCTCGACGCGCGCCCGGTAGTCCTGCTCCTCGGTGGCGGGCTTGCCGTCCAGCTCGGCCAGCTCCTTGCGGATGGCGGCCAGCTGCTGGCGCAGCAGGAACTCGCGCTGCTGCTTCTCCACGCCCTCCTTGACGTCCTTGCGGATCGTCTCGGCGACGTCCAGCTCGGTCAGGTGCTCCCGGCCCCACTCGATCAGCTTCTCCAGCCGCTGCCCGGTGTCGGGGGTCTCCAGCAGCCACACCTTCTGCCCGTCGTCCAGGTACGAGGCGTACCCGGCGAGGTCGGCCAGCGCCGACGGCTCGTCGACCTGCTTCACCGAGTCGACCACCTGCCACGCGCCGCGCTGCTGGAGGATCGACGTGACCAGCGCGCGGTACTCGCGGGCCAGCTCGCGGGTGCGCTCGTCGGCCGGCGGCACGTCGGCGATCGTCGCCTCCACCCACAGCGCCGCGCCGGGCCCGGTCGTGCCGGTGCCGATGCGGACCCGCTCGGTGCCGCGCACCACGGCCGCGCGCTCGCCGCCGGACAACCTGCCGACCTGCTCGATCACGCCGAGGGTGCCGACCTTCGCGTACTTGCCGTCCAGCCGCGGCACCAGCAGCACCTTGGACTGGCCGCCGGCGGCGGTCGCGGCCTCGACCGCGGCGCGGGCCTCGGCGGTGGCGTCGGCGCCGCTGAGCCGGATCGGCACGACCATGCCCGGCAGCACGACCACGTCGTCCAGCGGCAGCACCGGCAGCGCCAACGTCTCGCCCATGATTCCTCCAAAGTTGAGTCTGACTGGCTCAACCAAGGTGAGCGCGGGATTGTTTCCGGCTCGTGTTCGCCCTGAGCGAGCGGCCCCGATCGAGTCCGAACCACCCCGAAGCGGGCCGGAGGACCCGAACCGCGGGAGGTGCTGCGGCTTTCGGGTGCACTTCACCCCGCAGCCCCTGCCCTCACCTCGCGTGACCGGCACGATGCACCACGTGGCTGTTGCGGCCGGTGGGAGCTGACGGCGGTGCGCGCCGGTTCGGCGGTGCACCGCGCGATCGTGGTGGTCGACGTGGAGGGCTTCGGCGACCCGCGGCGGACGCTGCCGCACCAGCTCGGCACGCGCGCCGGCCTCTACCAGGTCGTCGAGGCGGCGTTGCGGGCCGCCGGGGTGGCCTGGGAGGACTGCTACCGCGAGGACCGCGGCGACAGCGTGTTCGTCCTGGTGCCGCCGGACTTCCCCAAGGGGCCGCTGGTGGAGGTGGCGCCCGGCGCGCTGGTGGCGGCGCTGCGCGACCACAACGGGGGCAGCCCGCCCGAGCAGCGGGTCCGGCTGCGGGTGGCGGTGCACGCGGGCGAGGTCGCCTTCGACGGCCACGGCGCCACCTCCACCGCGCTGACGACGGCGTTCCGGCTGATCGACGCGGCGCCGCTGAAGCGCGCCCTGGCCGACTCGCCGGGCGCGCTGGCGCTGATCGTGTCCCGCTGGGTCTTCGACGAGGTGGTGCGCAACTCCGAGGTGCTCGACCCGGCCACCTTCCGGCCCGCGCCGGTCGCGGTGAAGGAGACCCGCGACACCGCCTGGATCGCCCTGCCCGACCACCCCTACCCGGCGGACCCGGCCGTCCTGGACCGCCCCGTGCCCGACCCGGCGTCGGCGCCGCACCAGCTGCCGGCCCCGCCGACGCCGTTCGTCGGGCGCCGGGAGGAGCTGGACCGCCTGGACGCCGCCGTCGCGGGCAGCTCCACCGTGGTGATCTCCGCGATCGCCGGGGCCGGCGGCATCGGCAAGACCTGGCTGTCGCTGCACTGGGCCCACCGCGCCCTCGACCGGTTCCCGGACGGCCAGCTCTTCGTCGACCTGCGCGGGTTCAGCCCCGACGGCGAGCCGATGGACCCCGCGGTGGCGGTGCGCGGCTTCCTCGACGCCCTGGGCGTCGACCCGGGCCGCACCCCCGTCGACCCGCACGCCCAGGCCGCGCTGTTCCGGGAGCTGGTCGGCGGTCGGCGGATGCTGCTGGTGCTGGACAACGCCGCCGACACCGCCCAGGTCGTGCCGCTGCTGCCGGGCGGTGACACCTGCACCGTGCTGGTCACCAGCCGCAGGCGGATGGCCGGCCTGATCACCGCGCACGACGCCCACCACGTGCCGCTGGACGTGCTGTCCGACGACGAGGCCAGGGCACTGCTGACCAACCGGCTCGACCCCGCCCGGGTCGCCGCCGAACCCGCCGCGGTCGCCGAGCTGGTGGCGCTGTGCGGCGGGTTCCCGCTGGCGCTGGGCATCGTCGCCGCCCACGCCCGCACCCGACCCCGGCCCACCCTCGCCGCCCTGGCCGCCGAGCTGCGCGACCTCGGCCTGGACGCGCTGGACGACGACGACCCGACCGCCAGCCTGCCCACCGTGCTGTCCTGGTCCGTCCGCGCCCTGACCGCCGACCAGGCCACCGCGTTCGCGCTGCTCGGCATCGCGCCGGGACCGGACATCGGCCTGCCCGCCGCCGCGAGCCTCACCGGCCTGTCCCCGGGCGCGGCCAGGGCGGTGCTGCGCGGCCTGGAGCAGGCGTCGCTGATCACGGAGGACGCCCGCGGCCACCACCGGATGCACGACCTGATCCGCAGGCACGCCGCCGACACCGCGTCCGCCCTGCCCGAGCGGACTCGCGACGAGGCGCTGCGCCGGGTGGTCGACCACTACCTGCACACCGCCGTCGCCGCCGACCGGCAGCTGCTGCCCACCCGCGTGCCAGTCGAGCTGGATCCGCCCGAACCCGGCACCCACCTCCGCCCGCCCGCCGACTACGCCGCCGCCCTGGCCTGGTTCGACGCCGAGCACCCCAACCTGCTGGTGGCCCAGCGCGCCGCCTCCGCCGCCGGTCGGCACCGGGCCGCGTGGGGCCTGGCCTGGGCCCTCACCACGTTCCACCACCGGCGGGGGCACCTCCACGACCGGCTCGCCGCGTGGCGGGCCGGGCTGGCGTCCGCCGAGCACCTGCCCGACCCCGCCGCCCGCGCCCTGGCCCACCAGTACACCGGCCGCGCCTGCGCCGACCTCGGGCGGTACGAGGAGGCGGAGCGGCACCTGCGGCAGGTCCTGGTCCTGGCCGAACGCGCCGGGGACGAGGGCGGGCAGGCCCGCGCCCACCAGGAGTTCACGCGGCTGTGGGCGTTGCGGGGCGACAACCGCGAGGCGCTGGAGCACGCCGCGCACGCCCTGCGGCTGCAACGAGCCCTGGGCGACCCGGTGGGGGAGGCGTTGGCGCTCAACCTCGTGGGCTGGTACGCGGCCCTGCTGGGCGAGTACGACCGGGCCCGCGAGCACTGCCGGGCCGCGCTCGCCCTCCAGCGCGAGCACCGGGCGCGCGAGGGCGAGGCGATGAGCCTGGACAGCCTGGGCTACATCGACCACCGCACCGGCAGGCACGGCGAGGCCGTCGAGCACTACCACCGGGCCCTCGCCGTGTTCCGGGAGCTCGGGCACAGCTACGCGGAGGCCGACAGCCTCGACGGCCTCGGGCACCCGTACGCCGCGCTGGGCGAGGTCGGCCGGGCGCGCGAGGTGTGGCGGCAGGCGCTGGAGCTGTACCGGGGTCAGGGCCGCGACACCGAGGCCGACCGGGTGAGCCGACAACTCGACGAACTCGACCGGCGTGGCGGGCCCGGACCCGGCGGCGCGCCGGGGTGACCGGACCCGCCGCGTCGAGGCGAGCCTCGGCGGGGTCCCGCCCATCCGCTAGGTTGCGGCAAAACGGGCACGAGCGTCCGTTCGGGGGTTGTGCCGGGTCCGGCACGCCACGACGATCACGCCGTCGGCTGACGAGGAGATGTGCGCATGGAGCAGGCGAGCTGGGTCCCGTCCTCGGTGGACCTGGACCGGCCGAGCGCGGCCCGGATGTACGACTACTACCTGGGCGGCTCGCACAACTTCGCGGTCGACCGCGAAGCCGCGAAGTCCGTCGAGCAGATCTTCCCGGGCATGCCCGGCGCGGCGCGGGCCAACCGCTCGTTCCTCCGCCGCGCGGTGCGCTACCTGCTGGAGCAGGGCATCGACCAGTTCCTGGACCTGGGCTCGGGCATCCCGACCGTGGGCAACGTGCACGAGATCGCCCAGCAGTCCAACCCGTCGGCCAGGGTGGTCTACGCCGACGTGGAGCCGGTGGCGGTGGCGCACAGCACCGCGCTGCTCGCGGACAACCCGCTGGCCTGCGCCATCCAGGCGGACCTGCGCGACCCGGACTCCGTGCTGGGCAACGACGACGTCCGCCGGATGATCGACTTCGACCGGCCCGTCGGCCTGCTGATGGTCGCGGTGCTGCACTTCGTGCCGGAGGCCGACGAGCCGCACAAGGCCGTCACGCGCTACCGCGAGGCCCTGTCGCCCGGCAGCTTCATCGCCATCTCGCACGCCAGCTGGGACGGGATCTCGGCGGAGGGCATCGAGGGCGGCGAGCAGGTCAACGCGATCTACCGCAAGACCGACAGCCCGCTGGTGCTGCGCTCGGGCGAGGAGATCGCCGCGTTCTTCACCGGGTTCGACGTGGTCGAGCCGGGCGTCGTGCCGCTGTCGGAGTGGCACCCGGACTCCGACGACGCCTACATCAGCGCGTACGCCGGCGTCGGCCGCAAGCCCTGAGCCGGTCGCGGGGCCTGGGCCGGTCGCGGGGCCTGGGCCGGTCGCGGGGCCTGGGCCGGTCGCGAGCCCTGAACCGGCCCGACCGCCGACCCCGTCACTCCGGCGGGGTCAGGCGGAGGTCCGGGTCGACCGGCGGCTCGCCGTCGAACGGGCCCGGTGGCAGGCCGCCCAGCGCGTCCAGGGTGATCGCGATCTCCCGGGCGTGCGGGTCGGTGCCGGTCGGCGGCACGGTGAACCACTCCCGCAGGTCCTCGGGGACCTCGTAGCGCTCGGCGAGGTCCCGGTAGAGCGCGCCGCGCTGCCCGGCCTGCTCGGCCAGCTGCTGGTACTCGCGCATGGCCAGCCGCATCCGGATCCACCGGTACCGGTCGGTCCTGGCGTCCTGGGTGAAGCGGGTGCGCAGCAACCTGCCCGCCTCCCGCCCCCGCCGCGCCAGGGCGAGGATCGTCTCCGGCCGCATGAACAGGTTGGTGCCGCCCTCGTCCGGCCGGACGCGGACGTGCGCGATCCGGCCCCGGTAGCCGGGCAGCGCGGACTGCATGGTGTCGCGCCAGCCGAGCGCGGTGTCCAGGATCGCGGACGCGAAGTGCTGCGCGAGCCCGATTCCGCGCCACGGCGCGCCGCCGGTGGAGGCGTCCTGCTCGGGCAGCCACACGTCCCGGTCGTCGCCCGGCGGGTACGACTGGAGGCTCAGGCCGAACGTCGGCCAGCGGGGCAGCAGCTGGTCGAAGAAGTGGATGGGGAAGTTGCTGGTGATGCCCCCGTCGGAGAACCAGTGCACGCGGGGTTCCGGTTCGGCGCGCACCAGCGGCACGGCGGCGATCAGGCCGGGCAGCGGCATGCTCATCCGGACGGCGAGCGCCACGGGCAGGTCGCGCGGCAGCGCGTGGACCGGCTCGTCCGGGTGCAGCGGGCAGCGGTGCCCGGACGGGTCGGCGCCCAGGGCGTCCACGGTCCTCCGGGGCAGCACCGCGCCCAGGCACGTGCGGCAGAACAGCCACGGGTCGACCGGCTCGGTGAACGGCAGCCGGTAGGGGCGGCCCTCGGACAAGTCCGTGGTCATCAGGACCAGGTTGGCGTCCAGGTCGGAGAAGGACAGGTTCGGCACGCCGGACAGGTCGTCGAGCCGGTCGGCGAGCCAGTCGCTCAGCGGCGGCACGCCGGTGGACCTCGGCACGCCGCAGCGGCGGTCCCAGAAGTTCGCCTCGAACCGGCCGGTGCCGGGCACCAGCCCGAAGTGGATGGTGGTGGCCATCCGGTCCAGGAACCGCTTGGCGCCCAACCCGTACACGAGGGCGACGACGCTCACGAGCGCGAAGCCGAGCACGAGCCACCACACCGCCGCGGTGGCCGCGCTCGCCAGGCTGCGCGCGTCCCACCGGGTGGCCGCCGCGACCGGCGCGAGCGGCAGCAGGAGCAGCAGCGCGGTGCCGATGCGCCGCAGCCAGGAGTCCTTGCCCCGCAACAGCGATCGTGCCAGGAGCGCGGGCACTCCGACCGCCGCGGCGGCGGTGATCGCGATCAGCGCCCACGTCGGCGTGGCGCCCCACTCGACCACGCGGGACCACAGCGTCGGCCCGACGAACCACAGCGCGAGAGCCAGGGCCAGGAACAGCCGCGCCCGCCACCCGATCGCGCTGAGCAGCGCGAGCAGCAGGCAGGTCAGCGGGCTGCGCCCGGTGGTGTCCCGCCGCTGCATGGCGGCGGCGACGACGCGGAACAGCTTGCGGGTGTGCTCGCTGGGCTGGAAGAGCTGGGCCAGCGGCCAGCCCGGCGCGGCGAACCAGTCGACCAGGTCGTGGAGCTTGCGGAACCCGCCCTGCTCGCGGCCCTTCTGGGCGGCGGCGGTGAAGGCGGCGCCGATGGCGCCCGCGGACGCGCCGCCCAGTGACCGGAAGCGGTAGTGCTCGGCCAGTTCCACGACCGCCCACGGGTACACCACGCCGCTGGTGGCACCGCCCCGCATGGTCAGGTCGCAGTACCGGTCGTACTCCTCGGCCATGCACCCATGATCCACCCGCCGGGCGCGCCGGGCGCTAGACCGTTCGGCTGGTCGGCGCGGTCAGCACAGGCCGTGCTCGACGGCGACGCGCTCGACGTCGGACGGCGTGCCGGTCATGATCGTGCGGGCGTGCTCGGTGATCAGCCCGATCGGCCAGTCCCACCAGCGGGCGCGCAGGAGGCGGGCCACGTCCTCGTCCGGGAAGCGCTGCTTGACCACGCGCCCGGGGTTGCCGCCGACGACCGAGTACGGCGGCACGTCCGACACCACCACGGACCGGGCGGCGATGATGGCGCCGTCGCCGATGGAGACCCCCGGCATGACGAGGGAGTCGTAACCGAACCACACGTCGTTGCCGACGACGGTGTCCCCGCGCGTCCCCATGTCCTCGAACAGGTCGGCGGTGCGGTCCCGCCACTCGCCGCCGAAGATCGTGAACGGGAACGTGGACGCGCCGGTGTTGAGGTGGTTCGCGCCGGCCATGATGAACCGCGTGCCGGCGGCGAGGGCGCAGAACTTCCCGATGACCAGCTTCTCCGGCCCGTACCCGTAGAGCACGTTGCGCTCTTCGAACTCGGTGGCGTGCTCCGGGTCGTCGTAGTAGGTGTACTCGCCGACCTCGATCGTCGGCGCGGTGACCAGCGGTTTGAGCAGCACCACGCGGTCGGTGTGGGCCAGCGGGTGCAGGGCGGTCGGGTCGGGGATGAAGGTCAAGGGCACTCCTTAACGCAACTCGTGTTGCGTTAGAGTGGCACAGGTCCACTACTAACGCAACTGGAGTTGCAATTGAGCACACGTCCCGGTGGTCGGTCGGCCCGCGTGCGCGACGCCGTCCTCGAAGCCGTGCACGCCGAACTCGTCGACCGCGGCTACCTCGGCATGACCGTCGAGAACGTCGCCGACCGCGCGGGCGTGCACAAGACCACCGTCTACCGCCGCTGGGGCACCGTGGACGTGCTGATCGCCGACGCCCTCGACCGCGGCCGCGACGTGGGCTGGACCGCGCCCGACACCGGCACGGTCGAGGGCGACCTGATCGCGCTCGCCCGCGAGGTCGCCGACACCTTCGCCGACCCCGGGCGCGGCCGCGTCCCGATCGCCCTGGTCGCCGCCGCCCTCCAGTCCGGCCGCGCCCGGCAGGCCAAGCGCGACTACTACACCGCCCGGCACGAGGCCGGCGGCGTGATCGCGCAGCGGGCCGTCGAGCGCGGCGAGCTGCCGCCCCTGGCCGACCCCGCCGAGCTGGTCCGGCAGACCTGCGCCCCGCTGTTCTACCGGGTCTTCGTGTCCGGCGAACCGCTCGACCACGCCACCGCCGACCGCGCGGCGCGGGCGGCGCTCGCGGCAGCCCGCGCCGGGCTCCTCTGAGGCGTCACGCGGGTTTGCGCGCCAACAGCGTCGAGTACGTCCACTTCGGCCCCGGCTGGAGCACCCGTGCGGTGACCTCCAGGCCCAGGTCCTCCAGCAGCGCCACCACGTCGTCGGGCCGGCGCAGCCACGCCTCGTAGGTCACCGGGTGCCCGTAGCCCCGCTCCGGCTTCAGGTGCCCGTCGCCGGCGTGGAACGAGAGCAGCAGGTGCCCGCCGGGCGCGAGCACCCGGTGGAACCCGGCGAACGCGCCCGGCAGCTCCGCCGGCGGCACGTGCATGGTCGACGACCAGGCCAGCACGCCGCCCAGCCCGCCGTCGGGCAGGTGGCCCAGGTCGGTCAGCGAGCCCACCTCGAACCGCAGCCGCGGGTAGGTCCGCCGGGCGATCGCGACCATGTTCGGCGACAGGTCGACGCCGGACACCGGGGCGCCGAGCCCGGCCAGGTGGGCGGTGACGTGCCCGGGGCCGCACCCGAGGTCGGCGATCGGCCCGACCTCCCGGGCCAGTTCGGCGAACGCGGCCAGCAGGCCGCGCCCGACGGCGTCGGCGGCGAACCGCGGCTTGACGAACTCGTCGTAGGTCTCGGCGACGGTGTCGTAGGACTCGCGAGTGGCGAGCAGGTGGTCGGCTTCGGTCACCCCGCCGACCGTAGGGGCGCCACCCGCCCGGCTCAGATCGAATCCAGGAACTCGTCCACCTCGGCCAGCGCCCGCCTGCGCACCGGCTCGGCCGACAGGAACAGGTCGTGCATCCCGTTCTCCACGGTCACCACCCGGACCTGCCGCCCGATCCTCGGCGCCCACTTCCGCATGTGCGCCACGTCCAGCACGGTGTCCGCGGTCATCGCCTCGGGCGACCACCGCTTGGCGCGCAGGTGGCTGCGGCTCGCGCACAGCAGCAGCACCGGCACCCGCACGTCCAGGCCGCGGTGCAGGCGGGCGTGGCCGCGGCGCACCGCGCGCAGCCACCCGGCGTGCACCGGGAACGCCTCGATCGGCTTCCACGCCAGGTCGAAGTCCCACTCGCCGTGGTGGTCGCGGTGGACGCTGTGGCCGTACACCGGGCCCAGGCCGGGTCGCAGCACCAGTCGCGGCGCGACGCGGCCGACGCCCCGGATCACCGCGGTGCCGACCGTGCGCAGCAGCCACGGCTCGGCCAGGTCGAGCCACGGGCTGTTGAGCACCAGGGCGTCGAGCACGTCGTCGTCCCGCCGCTCGTGCGCCCACAGGCTCGTGATCAGCCCGCCCGTGGAGTGGCCGATGACGACCAGGTGCCGGTGGCCGTCCTCCTCGCGGATCACCCGCGTCGCGGCGTCGATCTCCTCGAAGTGCTGGGTGAGGTCGGTGACGAAGCCCGCCGCCTGCCCCGGCCGCAGCGAGCGGCCGTAGGCGCGCAGGTCGAGGGCGTAGAAGTCGAAGCCGCGGTCGGTGAAGTGCTCGGCCACGTGGGTCTGGAAGAAGTAGTCCGCGAACCCGTGCACGTACAGCACCGCGCCCCGCGTCGCGTGCGCCGCCCGGCGGCGCACCAGCACCGCGCCCAGGTCGCCGCCCAGCGGCAGCCCGCGGGCGGTGTAGTCGTTGCCGAGCACGTCCGCCAGGTCGTCGGCCCGGCCACCGATCTCGTCCACGGCGCCAGTGTGCCCGGCGATTGCTCCGTTCGGGAACGCCGACCCGCCCGACCGTGGCACTCTGGGTCCATGGGCGAGGAAATCGAGCGGTCGACCGCGCGGGTGCGCTTCCCCGGCATCAGCCCGCGGGCGTACGAGCACCCGGTGGACCGGGGGGCGTTGGCGGTCCTGCGGGCGGTGCCGGGCATCGGGCCGGTGCTCCAGGCGGTGGCGGGCGCGTTCACCGAGCGCGGTGAGCGGCTGGGCCACCTGGCGTCGAGCATCCGGGTGGGGCCGAAGCAGTACCCGGCGCTGGACCGGATCCGGCTGGAGACCGCGGCGACGCTGGACGTCGACCCGGTCCCGGAGCTGTTCGTGCGGCGCGACCCGGTGCCGCACGCCATGACCATCGGCATCGACAAGCCGTTCATCGTGCTGACCACCGGGCTCGTGGAACTCCTCGACCAGGACGGCCTGCGGTTCGCCATCGGCCACGAGATGGGGCACGTGCTGTCCGGGCACGCCCTGTACCGGACGATCCTCCAGCGCCTGATGCAGGTGCAGTACGGGATGGGCTGGATGCCAGTCGGGTACTGGGCGATCCGCGCGGTGATCGCGGCGCTGAGCGAGTGGTACCGCAAGACCGAGCTGTCCTGCGACCGCGCCGGCCTGCTGTGCGTGCAGGACCCGGCCGCCGGCCTGCGGGTGCACGTGGCGATGGCGGGCGGCATGGACCTCAGCCAGGTCGACACGGCCGAGTTCCTCAACCAGGCCAGGGAGTACGAGCAGGTCGAGGACGTGCGCGACTCGGTGCTCAAGCTGATCCGCACCTGGCCGCTGACCCACCCGCTGGCCGTGGTGCGCGCGGCCGAGCTGCAGAAGTGGGCGGCGAGCGAGGACTACCGGACCATCCTCACCGGCGACTACGCGCGCCGCGAGGACGACCGGCCGACCAGCTCGTTCACCGAGGACGTCAAGGCGGCGGCCCGTTCCTACAAGGAGTCGGCGGCCCAGTCCGAGGACCCCCTGATGAAGATCTTCAACGAGCTGGGCGACGTGGTGGTGGGCACCGCGGACAAGGTCCGTAGCAAGTTCGGTGGAAATAAGGCCGAACAGAGCAACTGACTACGCCGTTCTGACTAGCTTCCCTCTTGGGTGTCATTCGACCAGGAGGAGGCGCGATGCGGCTTGCCGCGGTGTTGACGACGGTGGTGGTGGCGGTGACGACGGCCTTGGCGGGCGTCGCCGCGGCCGACGAGCGCGTGGTGGGCGGGGACCGGGTGTCCATCGCGGACCACCCGTGGGTGGTGTACCTGACCGATTCGAGTGGTTACCAGTTCTGCGGCGGCACCCTGGTGGCGCCGGACAAGGTGGTCACCGCGGCCCACTGCGCGCGGAGCATGACGACGCGCAACTCGCGGGTCGTGGTGGGCCGCGAGGACAAGCAGGGCAAGCAGGGGCGGGTCGTCCGGTTGAACGAGGTGTGGGTGCACCCGGACTACGTGGCGGCGGACCGGGGCGCGGACGTCGCCGTGCTGACCCTGCGCGAGCAGGTGCCCTACGAGCCGCTGCCGCTGGCCGGGCCGGGGGACGCGGGGCTGTACGCGCCGGGCACCGGGGCGCTGGTGCTGGGCTGGGGCCGCACGAGCGAGCAGGGCGCGGTGTCGCGGTACCTGATGGGGGCGACCGTGCCGGTGATGTCCGACGAGGACTGCTCGGCCGCCTACTTCCAGTACGACGCGTGGCACATGACCTGCGCCGGCTACCCGGAGGGCGGCGTCGACACGTGCCAGGGCGACTCGGGCGGGCCCATGGTGGCGGGCGGCAGGCTGATCGGCGTCACCTCGTGGGGCGAGGGGTGCGCGCGCCGGGGCAAGCCCGGCGCCTACAGCCGGGTCATGTCCTTCTTCGACGTGTTGACCGAGCAGGTGAACGGCGTGGCGTAGCCCGGCGCGCCCGCCGGTCCCGGGGCAGGGGGACCGGCGGGCGCGTCACGGCGCCCGGAGCGCTCAGGGCGCCCGGAGCGCTCAGGGCGCTCGGAGCGCTCAGGGCGCTCGGAGCACCCGGGCGCTCAGAGCACCAGGCCGATCGACATGGTCAGGAACACCGCCGCGCACACCGCGTCCAGCGCCGTGGTCACGCCGGGCCGGCGCAGCGAGCCCGCGACGCGCGCCGCGGCGACCACGATGGTCAGCTCCCACAGCGCGGCCAGGCCGAGGAACACCGCGGCGAGCAGGGCGAGCTGGGGCGCGGGGTCGCCCGAGCCGATGAACTGCGGCAGGAACGCCAGCGAGAACAGCAGCATCTTCGGGTTGGTGATGTTGGTCAGGAAGCCCTGGCGGAACGGCCGGGCGGCGACCGCCGACGCCTCCTCGGGCGCGGGCCGCAGCAGGCCGCGCGTGATCGACACGGCCAGGTAGAGCAGGTAGGCGGCCCCGACCCACCGCAGCGCGGTCAACGCCGCCGGGTAGCGGGCGATCATCGCGCCGACGCCGGAGATCACCAGGGCGACCTGGAGGAACGCCGCGGTGTGGATGCCCGCGAGCGCCAGCAGGCCGGCCCGCGTCCCGGAGCGCACCGAGGTGCGCAGCAGGAGGAAGGCGTCCACGCCCGGGGTCAGGACCACCACCGCGCACGCGATGAGGAACGCCGGCAGTTGGGTGAGATCCAGGTGCATGGGAACCTCCCTCATGTTCCGGACAGATGCTCGTGATCTGCCTCACTGACCGTTAAATCTTCGGCGCCAACGGATCCTAACAACAGATTTTCCGGTTCCCATACCCGGATGACGGGGGCGTGCGCGCTCCGCTACGGTCTGTGGCCGTTCGCCCACGTGACGTAGGGGAGTGGTCCATGCGCATCAGCGCACCGGTCTTCGCCGTGCTCGTCCTGCTCTTCTCCGGGCTCCCCGCGGCCGCGGTCGTCGGCGGCCGGGAGGCGCCGCCGGCGCCGTGGGTGGTCGCCCTGCTCGACCGGGCGGGCAACTTCTTCTGCGGCGGCGCGCTGATCGCGCCGGACAAGGTCGTCACCGCCGCGCACTGCACGGTCGAGCGCACCGCCCTCGGCAGGCGGGACCGGGTGGCGGGCGAGGTGACCGCCGTCGCGGGCCGCGCCGACCTGGACAGCCGGGCGGGCCGCGCCGGCCGGGTCGCGGAGATCCGGCGGCACCCCGGGTTCACCGCCGTCACCTCGGGCGACGACGTGGCGGTCCTCGTCCTGGCAGACCCGCTGCCGTACCGGCCGATCGGGATCGCCGACCCGCGCACCGGGCCCGCCGCGGTCCACGGCTGGGGCCGCACCGGCGAGCTGCTGCCCCCGAGCCGCGTCCTGCGCGAGGTCGACGTGCCGATCCGGACCGACGCCGAGTGCGCGGCCCTGGTGCCCGCCTACCTGCCGGGCGCGATGCTGTGCGCGGGCTACCCGGAGGGCGGCAAGGACGCGTGCGAGGGCGACTCGGGCGGCCCGCTCACCGTGGCCGGCGAGCTGGTCGGCGTGGTGTCCTTCGGCCACGGCTGCGCGCGCCCGGACCACCCCGGCGTCTACACCGCGCTGAGCCGCTACCGGGCGTGGCTCTGAGGACCGCCCGGTACCCGTGTGGTACCACGGTCCGGTGCGTTCACCCCAGTACCCGGCGACCCTGCGCCGGCAGTGGTCGGCCGACCTGACGCCCGACCGGCTCTACCGCCTGCTCAAGCTGCGCTGCGACGTGTTCGTGGTGGAGCAGAAGGCCGCGTACCAGGACCTGGACGGCCGTGACCTGGAGCCGGGCACCCGGCACCTCTGGCTGGAGGAGGACGGCTCGCCGGAGCCCGTGTCCTACCTGAGGTTGCTGGAGGAGCCCGGCGGCGGGTTCCGCATCGGCCGGGTGTGCACGGCCCGCGCCGCCCGCGGCCGCGGCTACAGCCGCCGGCTGGTGGAGGCGGCGCTGGTCGAGGTCGGCCGGGCCGACTGCGTGCTGGACGCGCAGACCTACGTGGCCGACTTCTACGCCTCGTTCGGCTTCGAGCCGCAGGGCGCGGAGTTCACGGACGAGGACGGGATACCGCACCTGCGGATGCGCCGGTCTCCGTGATCACCCGCACGGCCCGCTCGACGTCGGCCCCGGTGAGGTCGGCGCGGGCGGTCAGCCGCAGCCGGGAGATCCCGTCCGGCACCGACGGCGGCCGGAAGCAGCCCACGACCACGCCCTGGGCCCGGCACGCCTCGGCCCAGTCGAACGCCGCCTCGGGCGAGGGCGCCTGCACCGACACCACGGCCGCGGTCGGCGCGCTGACCCGCAGACCCGCCTCGCGCAGCCGGGACGCCAGGTCCTGGGCCACGTCGAGGGCCCGCGCGGGCCGGTCCGGCTCCTCCCGCAGCACCTTCAGCGCGGCCAGCGCCGCCGCCGCGCTCGACGGGGCGAGACCGGTGTCGAAGATGAACGTGCGCGCGGTGTCCACCAGGTGCCTGATCACCCGGCTCGGCCCGAGCACCGCGCCGCCCTGCGCGCCGAGCGACTTGGACAGGGTCAGCGTGGTCACCACGTCCGGCGCCTTGGCCAGGCCCGCGGCGTGCACCGCGCCGCGCCCGCCGTCGCCGAGCACGCCCAGGCCGTGCGCGTCGTCCACGACCAGCGCCGAGTCGTGCTCGCGGCAGGCGGCGGCCAGCTCCGCCAGCGGCGCGAGGTCCCCGTCCACGGAGAACACCGAGTCCGTGACCACCAGCGCCCGCCGCTTGCCGCGGGTGGCCAGCGCGTGGGCGACCTTCGGCACGTCGCAGTGCCCGGCGACCACCACGTCGGCCTTGGACAGCCGCGTGCCGTCGATCAGCGAGGCGTGGATGTGCTGGTCGGCGACGATCGCGGTGCCCGGCCCGGACAGCGCGGTCAGCGCGCCGAGGTTGGCCGCGTAGCCGGAGGAGAACACCAGCGCGGACTGGGCGCCGCAGAAGTTCGCCAGCTCGTACTCCAGCTCGGTGTGCAGCTCGGTGGAGCCGGTGACCAGGCGGGACCCGGTGGAGCCCGCGCCCCAGCGCAGCGAGGCCGCCGCCGCCGCGCCGGTGACCCGCTTGTCGCGGGCCAGGCCCAGGTAGTCGTTCGACGCCAGGTCGAGGTCCGCGGAGTGGGCCGGGCGGGGTCGGACGCGGCGCGCGAGACCGGCCTTGGCGCGGGCCCCGGCGCGCGTGTCGATCCAGTCGAACACCGACTCACCTGTGCGCACACTCACGCCGGCAGTGTCGCATCCGGCGGCTACCGTGCCGGCGTGGACCTCTTCCAGCCCGGACCGGCCGACCTGCGGTCGCTGCGCGAGCGGGCGCCGGTGCACCGCGACGGGCGCACCGGGCTGTGGCTGGTCAGCCGGTACGACGACGTGCGCGCGGTGCTGGCCGACCCGCGCCGGTTCCACCCGGACAACGCGCTGACCGCGGTGGTGCCCATCCCGGGCCCGGTGCTGCGCGAGCTGGCCCGCTCCCGGTTCTCGCTGCCGCCGACGCTGGCCAACAACGGCACCCCGACCCACGCCGCCCTGCGCCGGCTGGTCGCCCGCTTCCTCACGCCCGCGCGCGTGGCCGCGATGGGGCCGCGGGTCGCCGAGCTGACCGCGGCGCGCCTGGCCGGGCTGACCGGGTCGGTCGACCTGCACCCGGCGCTGGCCCGCGACCTGCCCGCGGTGGTGCTGCTGGAGGTGCTGGGCATCCGCGACGTGGACGTGGCCGCGCTGAAGGCGTGGAGCACCGCGTCGCTGGAGCTGTTCTGGGGCGACGTCACGCCGGAGCGGCAGCGCGAGCTGGCCGGGCCGGCCGCCGCGTTCCACCGGTGGCTGACCTCGCGGATCGAGGGCGCGGACCCGCGCGGCGACGACCTGTTCGGCGCGTTGCGGGCCGAGGGCGTGCCGCTGCGGGACGCGGCCGGGCTGTGCTACTTCCTGCTGATCGCGGGGCAGGAGACGACGACGCAGCTGCTGTGCGCGGCGTTCCACGCGGTGCTGCGGCACGGCGACCTGTGGCCGCGCCTGGGCGAGCCGGGCCTGGCGGCGGCGTGCGCGGAGGAGGTGCTGCGGCGGGAGCCGCCGGTCACCACGTGGCGTCGGGTCGCGGCCGAGCCGGCCGTGCTGTCCGGGGTCGAGGTCCCGGCCGGCGCGCCGCTGCTGCTGATGCTCGCGGGCGCCGGCTCGGACCCCGCCGCGTTCGCCGACCCCGAGCGGTTCTGCCCCGGCCGCCCGAACGCCCGCAGGCACCTGGCGTTCGGGCACGGCAGGCACTTCTGCCTCGGCGCGGGCCTGGCCCGGCTGGAGGCGGAGGTGGTGCTGCGGGAGACCGCGCTGAGGTTCCCGCGCCTGCGGCTCGCCTCGGCCGACCCGCCGCCGATGCTGGGGCTGCTGTCGTTCCGGGCGCCGCTGAGCGTCGAGGTGGAGCTGGGTGACCCGGCCGGGCCCGCCCGCGGCGGCGCGGACCTCGGCCGACCGGTGGCCCCGGTCGGCGCCGGCCGGCGGTAGCGCCCGGCCCGAGCCCGGCCGGTGTGATCGCGCTCGCGCCCCCGGGGCTTGGACCAGCCGCCCCCGGGTGCGACGATGCCGGGGCTGTAGGGGTGCGCGAGGAAGCCGGTGGAAGTCCGGCACGGTCCCGCCACTGTGACCGGTTCACCCCGGGAGTCAGGAACTCGCCCCCCTGTCGTCACCACCGGACCCGGGCGTGGACACCCGAGGAAGGACACCGCCGCATGGGCGCGCGTTTCCCCTTTTCCGCTGTCGTCGGACAGGACGACCTCCGCACGGCCCTCCTGCTCAACGCCGTGCACCCCGGTATCGGCGGGGTGCTCGTCCGAGGTGAGAAGGGCACCGCGAAGTCGACCGCGGTCCGCGCGCTGGCCGCGCTGCTGCCCGAGCTGGACGTGGTGCCGGGCTGCCGGTTCGGCTGCGACCCGGCGGTGGCGGCCGACTGCCCGGACGGCCCGCACGGCGGCGGCTCCGAGCGGCGGCCCGCGCGGCTGGTCGAGCTGCCGGTCGGCGCGACCGAGGACCGCTTGATCGGCTCGCTGGACCTGGAGCGCGCGCTCACCGAGGGGGTGCGCGCCTACCAGCCCGGCCTGCTGGCCGCCGCGCACCGGGGCGTGCTGTACGTGGACGAGGTCAACCTGCTGCACGACCACCTCGTGGACCTGCTGCTCGACGCCGCCGCCATGGGGCGCGCGCACGTCGAGCGCGAAGGCGTGTCCGTGTCGCACGCGGCGTCGTTCCTGCTGGTGGGGACCATGAACCCGGAGGAGGGCGAGCTGCGGCCGCAGCTGCTGGACCGGTTCGGCCTCACCGTCGCCGTCCGCGCCGCCCGCGACGTGGCCACGCGCACCGAGGTGGTCCGGCGGCGACTGGCCTACGAGGCAGACCCGGAGGGCTTCGCCGCGCGCTGGGCCGACGAGGACGCCGAGCTGGCCGCGCGGATCGTCGAGGCCCGCGCCCGGCTGGCGTCGGTGGTGCTGCCGGACGCCGAGCTGCGCCGGATCTCCGCGATCTGCGCGGCGTTCGAGGTGGACGGGATGCGCGCGGACCTCGTGGTGGCCCGCACCGCGATCGCGCACGCGGCGTGGCGGGGCGCGGACGAGGTGGCCGAGGAGGACGTGGAGGCGGCCGTGCGGCTCGCCCTGCCGCACCGCAAGCGCCGCGACCCGTTCGACGAGCCGGGGCTGGAGGAGGAGCAGCTGGACGACGCCCTCCGGCAGGGCGCCGAGGCCGCCGGGGAACCGGAGCCCGACGGGCCGGACGACGACGGTGACGGCCCCGGTGACGGCGGACCCGACGGTGGCGGTCCCGACGGCGGCGGCCGGGACGCCGACGACGGCGCCGAGCTGCCCGGCCGCCCGCCGGAGCGGTCCGACCCGGACGGTCGGGGCCCGTCGGGCGAGCGCCCGCACGCGCCCTCGCCCGCCTTCCGCGCCCGCCTGCTCCAGGTGCCCGGCGTCGGCGACGGCGCGCCCGGCAAGCGCTCCCGGGCCCGCGCCCGCACCGGCCGCGTGGTCCGACCCTCCACTGTGGACGGTTCGGGCCTGCACCTGCTCGGCACGCTCGCCGCGGCCGCGCCCCACCAGGCCGCCCGGGGCCGCAGCGGTCCCGGTCTCGAACTGCGCGGCGCGGACCTGCGCCGGTCGGTGCGCGAGGGCCGGGAGGGCAACCTCGTGCTGTTCGTGGTCGACGCCTCCGGCTCGATGGCCGCGCGGCAGCGGATGTCCGCGGTCACCGGCGCGGTCGTCTCCCTGCTGCGCGACGCCTACCAGCGGCGCGACAAGGTCGGCGTGGTGACCTTCCGGGGCCGGGAGGCCACCGTCGCGCTGCCGCCGACCAACTCGGTGGACGCCGCGGCGGCCCGGCTGCGCGCCCTGCGCACCGGTGGCCGCACCCCGCTGGCCGACGGCCTGCTGCGCGCCCGCCGCGTGCTGGACGTCGAGCGCGTGCGCGACCCGCGCCGCCGCCCGCTGCTGGTGCTGCTGACCGACGGGCGCGCGACCGCGTCCGGCGTCGGCGGCGACCCGGTGCGCGACGCCCTGCGCGCCGCGGGCCTGCTGGCCGCGGACCGGGTGGCCGCCGTGGTCGTGGACTGCGAGCACGGCCCGATCAGGCTCGGCCTGGCCGGGCGGGTGGCGGGCGCGCTGGACGCGGCGTGCCTGCGCCTGGAAGAGCTGTCCGCCGACCAGGTCGCCGGCGTGGTCCGCGCCGCCCGAGCCGCGTAGGAGCCGAAGATGCCCCAAGGTCAACCGTCCGTCGTGCCCGCCGACGGCCTCACCACCCGGCAGCGCCGCAACCGGCCCCTGGTCGTCCTGCACACCGGTGAGATGAAGGGCAAGTCCACCGCCGCCTTCGGCCTCGCGCTGCGCGGCTGGAACCAGGGCTGGTCCATCGGCGTGTTCCAGTTCGTGAAGTCCGCCAAGTGGAAGGTCGGCGAGGAGACGGCGTTCCGCGCGCTGGGCCGCCTGCACGAGCAGACCGGCGAGGGCGGGCCCGTCGAGTGGCACAAGATGGGCGAGGGCTGGTCCTGGTCCCGCAAGCAGGGCACCGAGGACGACCACGCCGCCGCCGCGCGGGAGGGCTGGCAGGAGATCGCCCGCCGGCTCCGGGACGAGCGGCACGGGCTGTACGTGCTCGACGAGTTCACCTACCCGCTGCACTGGGGCTGGGTGGACGTCGGCGAGGTGGTCGAGGCCCTGCGCGACCGGCCCGGCCACCAGCACGTCGTCATCACCGGCAGGCACGCCCCGGCCGAGCTGGTGGACGCCGCCGACCTGGTGGTGGAGATGACGAAGGTCAAGCACCCGATGGACGCGGGCCAGAAGGGTCAGAAGGGGATCGAGTGGTGAACCGGCTGGTGGTCGCGGCGCCGGCCTCCGGCAGCGGCAAGACCACCGTGGCCACCGGCCTGATGGCGGCGCTGCGCCGGGCGGGTGACCGGGTGGCGCCGTTCAAGGTCGGCCCCGACTACATCGACCCCGGCTACCACGCGGTGGCCACCGGCAGGCCGGGCCGCAACCTCGACCCGGTCATGGTCGGCGAGCACCGGGTGCCCGCCCTGTTCGCGCACGGCGCGCGCGGCTGCGACATCGCCGTGGTCGAGGGCGTGATGGGCCTGTTCGACGGCCGGGTGGACACCGAGGGCGTCGGGTCGACCGCGCACGTCGCCAAGCTGCTGGCCGCGCCCGTGCTGTTCGTGGTCGACGCCCGCGGCCAGAGCCGCAGCCTGGCCGCCCTGCTGCACGGGTTCCGCGGTTACGACCCGACCGTGCGGCTGGGCGGCGTGGTGCTCAACCAGGTCGGCTCCGCGCGGCACGAGCAGGTGCTGCGCGGCGCCTGCGCCGAGGTCGGGCTGGAGGTGTTGGGAGTCCTGCCGCGCGATGACAGATTTCGCCTGCCGTCACGCCACCTCGGTCTGGTCACCGCCGCCGAGCGCGGTGCGGCGGCGGTGGAGGCGGTGGACGCCATCGCCGACTCCGTCGCCCGGCACGTCGACCTGGAGGGGGTCCGCGCGCTGGCGGCCGGCGCGCCCCCGGTGACCGCGCCCGCCTGGGACCCGCGGGCCGAGGTGACCGCGGTCGCGGGCGCGCCCGTGGTCGCGGTCGCGGGCGGCGCGGCGTTCACCTTCGGCTACGCCGAGCACGTCGAGCTGCTGGAGGCGGCGGGCGCGGAGGTGGTCGTGGTCGACCCGCTGCGCGACGAGGCGCTGCCCGCGGGCGTCGCGGGCCTGGTGCTGCCCGGCGGGTTCCCCGAGCAGCACGCGGCCGAGCTGAGCGCCAACGAGCGGCTGCGCGACGACGTCACCCGGCTGGCCCGCTCCGGCGCGCCCGTGCACGCCGAGTGCGGCGGCCTGCTGTACCTGGCCAAGTCCCTCGACGGCGCGCCGATGTGCGGTGTGGTCGACGCCGACGGCGCGATGACGCCCCGGCTCACCCTCGGCTACCGCGACGCGGTCGCGCCGCACGAGTCGGTGCTCGCACGGCCGGGCGCCAGGGTCACCGGCCACGAGTTCCACCGCACCGCGCTGAGCGTCCCGCACGGCGCGAAACCCGCGTGGCGGTGGCGCGGGCCCGACCTGCGCCCGGTGGCCGAGGGTTTCGTGCTCGGCGGCGTGCACGCGTCGTACCTGCACACCCACCCGGCGTCCGCGCCGGAGGCCGTGGCCCGCTTCGTCCGGGCCTGCGCGGCCGGGGCGGTGGCGGCCGAGGGCACCCGATAGTGGAACGCTCGAACGCGGTACGGTCCTTGCCCACCAGCCGAACGTGTCATGGGGAGCAGTTGATGACTGGTCGGGTCTCCTTCGTGGGCGCCGGTCCCGGCGCCGCCGATCTCATCACCGTGCGCGGCGCCAGGCGGATAGCCGAGGCGGACGTGGTGGTGTGGGCGCCCGCCGTGGTGGAGGCCGAGTGCGTGCGCGAGCACGCCCGCCCCGACGCGGAGCTGGTCGACTTCTCCCGGGTGCACGAGTCCGAGGTCGTCGAGCTGTACCGGCGCGCCTCGGCGAGCAGGCTCAAGGTGGTGCGCCTGCACGCGGGCGACCCGGCGCTGTGGGGCGGGCTCAACGAGCAGCTGGAGGTCTGCCGGCGGCTCGGCCTGGACACCGAGGTGGTCCCCGGCGTGTCCCCGGTCTCCGCGGCGGCCGCGTCGGTCGGCCGCGAGCTGACCACTTCGGACGTGGCGCAGTCGCTGGTGCTGGTCGGCCCCGAGACCGCCGAGCACGTCGAGGCGTTCGCCGTGCACGGCACCACGATGGCGATCTCCGCGTCCGGCGCGCGGGCCGGCCAGGTGGTCGAGCGGCTGCGCGCCGGCGGCTACCCCGACGACACGCCCGTCGTGGTCGCCTACAAGGTGT
This sequence comes from Actinosynnema sp. NPDC059797, assembly GCF_042732085.1. NCBI lineage: Bacteria > Bacillati > Actinomycetota > Actinomycetes > Pseudonocardiales > Pseudonocardiaceae > Actinosynnema > Actinosynnema sp. NPDC059797. The sequence goes on along the minus strand of NZ_JBHWIE010000051.1, from coordinate 3,717 downwards.
CCCTGCCGGACGAGACGGTCGTGCGGACCACGGTCGGCGGGCTGGAGGCGTGCGTCAAGGAGCACAAGCTCTACCGCACCACGCTGTTCCTGGTCGGCAAGGTGCTCGCGCCGCCGGTGGTGCGCGGCCGGGCGGCGTCGCCGGTGCTCGACGGCGACGAGCCGGTGCGCCGGGCGCGGCCGTCGAGGTGGGCGATGCGGGCGAGCCGGCCCGCGGGCGAGTCGCCGTCGGTGGCCGCCTGGTCGGCGGTGCACGACTGGCAGGAGACCGCGCGCAGCAAGCGCGCCGCGGCCAAGGCGAAGGACGAGCCGGCGCCGGTGCTCGACACCCCCGAGCCCGCCGACGCCCCGCAGCCCGCCGACGCCCCGGAGCGGACGGGCGTCGCGGAGGCCGCCGACCCGACCGGGGGCGCGGGCGTCGCCGAGGTCGTGGGGCCCAGGCCGAAGCCGGTGGTCGCCGCCGCCGCGAAGCCCAAGCCGACCACGGTCCGCGCCAGCACGACGCCGCGCAAGCCGGCCGCGTCGCGGGCCAAGAAGAGCAAGCGCGCCAACTGACGTGGACGTCGTCGCGCTGCACCGGTTCGTGACCGGGGCGGGCCGGTCCTGGGAGGCCGTGACCGCCGTCGACGCCGCCGCGGTCGGCGAGCGGCACGCGCTGAACGTGTGCCGGGCGCGGTCCGCCGTCGTGGTGTCCGGTGCGGACCCGGCGGCGCTGGGGCGCGGCCTGGCCGGGTGGCGGCGCACCCTGGTGGTCTCCTCGGCCGCCGGTGTGTCCACTGTGGACCCGGCGGACGCGGTGGTGCGCCGCTGGGAGTCGCCGGGCGCGGTGCTGTGCCTGGCGGAGCAGGACTTCGCGCCCGCGACCGGCGGCTGGGCGCTGCCCGACGACGACTTCGCGCACCGCGACGGCATGGTGGCCGCCGCCGAGGTGCGGGCCCTGGCGCTGGCCCGGCTCGCACCGCGCCCCGGCGTGCTGGTGTGGGACGTCGGCGCGGGACCCGGCGCGGTCGGCGTGGAGTGCGCCCGGCTCGGCGCGGCGGTCGTGGCGGTGGAGCGGGACCCGGTGCAGTGCGTGCGGGTCATCGCCAACGCCTCCGCGCACGGCGTGGACGTGCGGGTGGTCGAGGCGGACCTGGCGGAGGCGGGCGAGCTGCCGACCCCGGACGCGGTGTTCGTCGGCGGCGGTGGCGCGGACGTGGTGCGGCGGGTCGCGCGCTCGGGCGCCCGGCGGGTCGTGGTGGCGACACCGCGCCTGGACCGCGTGGTGGCCGCCCGCGACGCGCTGACCACCGCCGGGTACGAGGTCGAGGGCAGCCAGCTCTCCGCGGCCAGGTTGGCCGGAGGATCTTTGTCAGCCGTCAACCCGGTGACCGTCCTGTGGGGGAGGAAAGAGCCGTGATCGGGATCTTCGCCTCCGGTGAGGGTGGCCGCCGCGCCGCGGTCGAGCTGGCCGGGTTCCTCGGCCCCGACGCGGTGGTGCCGGACGGCCCGGTCGGGCCCGCGCTGCGCCGACTGTGGCCGCTGCTGGGCTCGGCGGTGTTCTTCCTCGGCACCGGCGCCGCCGTGCGGCTGGTCGCGCCGCTGGTGCGCGACGAGCGGTCCGACCCGGGCGTGGTGTGCGTGGACGGCGGGTTCGCCGTGGCGCTGCTGGGCGGCGCGGACGCGCTGGCCGAGCGGGTCGCGGACGTGCTCGGCCTCCAGGCGGTGGTGACCTCCGCGACCGCGGACTCGCCGCTGGACGAGCTGGTGGAGCTGCTCGACGCCACCGTGGAGGGCGACGTCGCCGGGTGCGGCGAGGCGATCCGGCGCGGCGAACCGGTGCTGCTGGCCAACCCGCTGGGCTTCCCGCTGCCCGCCATGCCGGACAACGTGCTGGCGAGCGGTCACGACGTGGCGTGGACCGTGCTGGTGGACGACCGGGTGCCGAAGGGGCGGCCGAACGAGCGGGTGGTGCGGGTGGTGCCGCGGACCCTCGTCGTCGGCGTCGGGTCGAGCACCGGCGTGTCCGCCTCGGCCGTGTCGGCGGCGCTGGCGCGGCTCCAGGACGAGGGCCGGCTGGACCTGCGCGCGATCCGGGCGTTCGCCACGCTCGACCGGAAGGTCGCCGAGCAGGGCATCGCGGACGCCCTGGAGGACTGGGGCTTCTGGCACGACTCGACCACCGCGCCGCTGCTGACCTACCCCGGCGAGGAGCTGGCGGTCATCCCGGTGCCCAACCCGGCGGAGCTGGCCATCGGCATCCCGAGCGTGGCCGAGGCGGCGGCGCTGCGCGGCGCGGCGGAGCTGTCCGGCGGCGGGCGCGTCGAGATCGCCGCCGAGAAGGCCAAGGGCGACGGGGTCACGGTGGCGGCGGCGCGCGTCCTGCCGCGCGGCAGGCTGGCGCTGGTGGGCCTGGGTCCGGGCGACGCGGACGAGCGCACGCCCCGGGCCGAGGCCGAGCTGCGGCGGGCCTCGGTTGTGGTGGGCAGCGAGGAGTGCGTGGCGCAGGTGCGGCACCTGCTGCGGCCCGGCACGCGGGTCCGGTCGGACGGCGCGGTGCGGCTCGCCGAGGCGGGCGCGGCGGTGGCGTTCGTCGGCGCGGGCGCGGGACCGGTCGTTACGGGACCGGTTCGGGCGGATGTCGTGCGTGTGACAGGGGTCACGGGTCAACTGTGAAGCCGACGGTCCCCTTCGAAAGGTGGTTGTCCGGTTCGGCGTCTTGGTCCTAGCTGTGAGGGGTGCGCCGCACCAGGCGCGCCCCTGCTCGGAAGGATCGACATGGCGAAAACCCTGCATCGCCTGATCACGTCGTTGGTCGCGGCCGTGGCCGCGGTGGGTCTCATGACCACGGCGCCCGCCGCGGCGTCGACGGCCGACGGCGTCTCCCCGTTCATCGTCGGTGGCTCCCGCGTGTCCACCAGCTCCTACCCGTGGGTCGTGTACCTGGCCACCAGCAGCGGCGGCCAGTTCTGCGGCGGCACGCTGGTGGGCGCCACCAAGGTCGTCACCGCCGCGCACTGCGTGAGCGGGCGCTCCGCGTCCAGCACCCGCGTGGTGCACCGCCGGGACGACAAGCAGAGCACGGCGGGCACCGTGGCCACGGTGTCGCGGATCTGGGTGCACCCCAGCTACCGCACCGCCAGCTCCGGCTACGACGTCGCGGTGCTGACCCTCGGCACCAGCCTGCCCTCGCCCTACCTGCCGCTGGCCACCCCGTCGGACACCGCCCTGTACGCGGCGGGCACGAACGCGACCATCCTCGGCTGGGGCACCACGTCCTCGGGCGGTTCGGCCTCGCGCTACCTGCTCGGCGCGACCGTGCCGGTGACGTCGGACGCCACGTGCCGCACGGCGTACTCCAACTACAGCGCCACCGCGATGGTCTGCGCGGGCTACCCGCAGGGCGGCGTGGACACCTGCCAGGGTGACTCCGGCGGCCCGCTGGTGGCCGGTGGCAAGCTCATCGGCGCGACCTCGTTCGGCCGCGGCTGCGCCCTGGCCGGCTACCCCGGCGTGTACGCGCGGATCGCCAGCTACTACTCGACGATCGCCGCGCAGCTGTAACGTCACCGCGGCGGCGTCGCGACGTGCCCACGACCGGGTTGCCTCCCGGTCGTGGGCACCACGCCCGTGTTGGATTGCGACCGTGCGCTACCCGCGCCCGCCGGCCCCCGCGTGGTACTGGCTGAAAATACCCATACTGCCCGTCAACCTGGCGCTGTCCGCCCACCCGCTGTCC
>NZ_JBHWIE010000050.1:0-38137 GCF_042732085.1 Actinosynnema sp. NPDC059797 | reverse complement strand
TTTCGGGGGCCACGGAACCTCCCCTACTCGGGGGGCCCGGGCCCCAACGCCCCCGGGCCCCGGGGTATGGGTCCACTTCTTCGTACTTCTTCGTGCTGCGACTTGCTCGTACTGCCACTTGCAGGTAATGCGACTTGCCGGTACTGCCACTTGCTCGTACTGCTCCGACGATCGACGTCGGATCCTGCCACTTCCACGTGCGACTGCCGGCTCCCGGGTCTTGCGCAGTGCTGTCGTGCTTTATTTCGGTTGTGCTCCGGGTACCGCATGTGCCGACAGTCCTTGGCCCACCGCCGGCGGACCCGCTACCACCGGGTCCGATCAGGGGGCCGTCCTGCTCCCAACTCGCGGGCAGTTCGTCATCTCCCGCGCCGATAGGACTTTCTCTTCGCTCTGACGAGGAGAACATTACACGCGCCCGGGTGCGCATGTCTACTCCAGCGATCACAGATTTACTCGGTCAGGTGACCTAGCTGCGCTGACCTGCGACGTCCACCAGGACCTTGCCGACGACGCCGCCCTCCACCGCCCGGTGCGCGTCGGCGGTGCGGTCGAGCGGGAAGCGGACCAGCGGCAGGCCGTGCTCCTCGCCGACCGGGAGGGCGCCGTCGCGGACCGCGACGGTGACGTCCTCGACGGCCGCGGCGCGTGCCCCCAGACCGGCCGTGTACAGCACGAGGAACTGGAAGCGCGCGTTCAGCACCATGCTGCGCGGCACGTCCAGCTCGACGGGCTCCCCGCCGGCGTTGGCGTAGGCCGCGACGGTGCCGCGCGGTCGCAGCACGGCCAGGTCCAGCGCGAGGTTCGCGCCGAGCGCCACCTCGGCGACGACGTCCACGCCGCCCGGCGCGACCCGGCGGATCCGGGCGGCCGCGTCGGCCTCGCGGTAGTCCACCACGTGGTGGGCGCCGGCGGCGGTGGCCAGCCGCGCCTTCTCCGGGCCGCTGACCGTGGCGACCACGGTGGCGCCCGCCCACCGGGCGAGCTGGATCACCGCGTGCCCCACCGCCCCGGCGCCGCCCGCGGCCAGCACCACCGCGCCGTCGAGGGCGCCGGGCCGCAGCCCGCGCGGCCCGTCCTCGGCGACGGTGAGCGCGCGGTGCGCGGTGAGCGCGGGGACGCCGAGCGAGGCGCCGACGTCGAAGCCGACCTCGTCGGGCAGCGGCACGGCCTGCCCGGCGGGCACGACGGTGAACTCGGCGGCCGTGCCGTGCGGGCGCCCGGCGGCGGCCAGGAACACCCAGACCCGCCGGCCGACCAGGTCCCGGTCGACCCCCTCGCCGACGGCGTCGACCACGCCGGCGCCGTCCAGGTGCGGTGTCACCTCCGGGAACGCCTTGGGCGTGGCGCCGGCGCGGGCCTGCCAGTCGGTCGGGTTGACCCCGGACACGGCGACCCGGACGCGGACCTCGCCGGGGCCGGGCACGGGCAGGTCCCGCTCGACGAGCCGGAGGACGTCCGGCCCGCCGGTGTCGCGGTAGGCGATGGCCTTCACGACCCGTCCCCGGCGCCGGTGCGGTCGTCGCCGGCGTCCGCGCCGGCCCGGCCGAGGGGGACGTCGTTGGAGCGGGACTCGACCGCGTCGAGGGCGGCGAGCGTCGCGTCGTCGAAGGAGATGTCGCGGACCGCGGCGTTGGCCTCCAGGTGGGCGGGGTCGGCGGTGCCCGGGATGAGCAGCACGTTCGGGGCGTGGTGCAGCAGCCAGGCGAGGCCGACCTGCGCGGGCGTCACGCCCAGGGACTCGGCCGCGGCGCGGACGGCCGGCTCGTCGGCGACCTTGGGCACGCCCGGGAACTGCCCGCCGAGCGGGAAGAACGGCACCCACGCGATCCCCTCGGCCGCGCACAGCCGCAACAGGTCCTCGTCGTCGCGGGAGACGAGGCTGTAGGCGTTCTGCACGCAGGCGATGCCGGCCGGCAGGGCCCGGCGCAGGCCGTCGGGCGTGACGGCGCTCAGGCCGATCGCGCCGACCTTGCCCTCGTCGCGCAGGGCGGTCAGCTCGGCGAGCTGGTCGTCGAGGTCGACCACCTGGTCACCCTCCGGCCGCAACCCCGGACCGGCGTCCAGGCGGCGGAGGTTGACCACGGGCAGCCGGTCGACGCCGAGTTCGCGCAGGTTGTCCTCGACACTGGCGCGCAGCTGCTCGGGCCGTTGCGCGACCCGCAGCGGCAGGCGCCCGTCCGGGTCCGGGTCGGCGCCGACCTTGGTGACGACCAGGACGTCGTCCCCGGGGCGCAGCGCCTCGCGGATCACGGCGTTGACGAAGCCGTGGCCGTAGAACGCGGCGGTGTCCACGTGGTCCACGCCGAGTTCCACCGCGCGGCGCAGCAGCGCGACGGCGTCGGCACGGCGGTCGCGCAGGCGTTCGAGCTGCATCGCGCCGTAGCCGACGCGGGACACGGCGCAGCCGGCGAACGGTGCGGTGGGTGCGATCACGGCGTGGTCTCCTCGGTGGGTGGGCGGAGTGCGGTGTAGAGCAGCTGGGCCTGGTACTGCGCCACGACCCGGTGGGCGATCCCGGTGGCGCGCTCCCGGGCCGGCGCGGGCCCCAGGTGCTCGACCTTGACGAGCCAGGCCGTGGCGCAGTCGCGCAGCAGCGCCCGCATCCGGTCGGTCATGTCGGTGACGATGGCGCGGACGGCCGGGTCGGTGGTCGCCTCGGCCCAGGTCTGCACGCCGACCCGGGCGTGGTCGGGGTCGATGCCGGCGACCAGTCGGGCGAGCATCTCGTCCGGGTCGGGAGGGGCGGGGTCGGCCGTCCACCGGCCGACGACCTCGGTGTGCCGGGCGAGCACCGCGCGGGCGACGGCCCGGACCAGGTCGGCCTTGTTCCGGTAGTGGGTGTAGATCGAGCCGGCCGAGAGGCCGGACTCGGCCGTGATGTCGGCGATGGACGTCCGCTCCAGGCCGGTGCGGCTGAAGCAGCGCACGGCGGCCTCGGTGATCTGGGCGCGCCGGAGTTCCTTGCGCGCGTCGGTGAGCCGGGGCACTGCGTCCTCCAAACAGAACCGCTGTTCTTATTGTAGGGTAGACTACAAGAAGAACAGCGGTTCTGTTTGGAGAGGGTCGGGTTCAGTCCTCGATCGCCTGGTAGAGCGTGGTCCAGAAGTCGTGCAGGGCGTGCATCGGCGCCGGCACCGACGCGCCGACCTGGGTGAGCAGGATGCCGACGACCCCGTTCTCCGGGTCGGCGTAGGTCGACGTGCCGCTCCCGCCGTCCCAGCCGAACTGGCCGACGGGCGCGTAGTCGCCCCGGTAGGTGCGCACCGCCATCCCGAGGCCCCAGCCGCCGTGCTGGCCCTGGCCGAACGAGATGTGGACGTTGTCGCGCGCCAGAGCGGTCCGGGCGGCGTTCTGCTCTGGCGTGAGGCGGTCGGTGGTCATCAGCTCGACGGCGGGCCGGGACAGGACCCGCCCGTCCCCGTGCGCCCCGAGGTCGAGCAGCATCCGGAAGTAGGCGTGGTAGTCGTCCACAGTGGACACCAGTCCGCCGCCACCGCCCTGGAACGCCGGCGGGCTGCTCCACCGCCCGCCCTCGGCCTCGTCCCACACGGTGAACTCCCCGGTCCGCGGGTCGGGGGCGTAGAGGGGCGGCAGCCGGTGGACCTGGTCGGCGGGCACGTGGAAACCGGTGTCGACCATGCCCAGGGGCCCGAAGACGCGGTCGCGCAGGAACTCCTCGAACGTCCGGCCGGTGACCCTGGCGACGAGCACGCCGACCAGGTCGTTGCCGACGTGGTACTGCCAGCGCTCCCCGGGCTGGTGCATCAGGGGGAGCTCGCCGAGGCGGCGCAGCCACTCGTCCGGCTCCGGCATCGGCTCCGGCGTGTTGGGCGTGAGCCCCCGCCCGAAGAGCGCGTCCATGATCGGCGTGCCCAGCGCCGTCATGTCCATGCCGAGCCCGAACGTGGAGGTCAGCACGTCCCGCACGGTGATCGGCCGCCGCGCCGGCACGGTGTCGTCCAGCGGGCCGTCGACCCGCTTGAGCACGCGCGGGTCGGCGAGTTCGGGCAGCCACTCCCGCACCGGGTCGTCCAGCCGCAGCCGGCACTCGTCCAGCAGGACCACCGCCGCCGCCATGGTGACCGGCTTGGACGTGGAGGCCATCCGGAAGATCGTGTCCCGGCCCATCGGCGGGCCGCCGTCGTGGCGCATCGTCCCGATCGCCTCGACGTGGACCTCGTCGCCGCGGCCGACCAGGGCGACCAGGCCGGGGATGCGCCCGGACTCGACGTGCCGCGCCAGCACGTCGCGCAGCCGGCGCAGGCCGGTCCCGGAGAAGCCGCGGTGCTTGCCGGAAGGGGTGACGGACATGGTTGTGCTCCTCGGTCGGGGGTGACGGGTGGTGGGACGCGGCCGGACCGGCTCAGAGGCCGTGGGCGGTGATGTCGCCGTGGTCGGTGGTGGCGTGGATGTCCACTTCGGCGTCGCCGGTGTTCCTGAGGGTGTTGTGGACGCGACCGAGGGCGGTGCCGGCGTCCAGGGACGCGGAGGCGCGAGCGCCGACCGAGATGTCACCGGCCCGGGTGCGCAGCACGACCTTGCCGCGCACGGCCTCGGTGATCCGGATGTCGCCCTTGGCGGTGCTGATCTCGGCGGGGCCGGCGAGGCGGCCGACGGTGACGTCACCGGCGTGCGTGGTGAGGTCGAGGCTCGCGGCCTCGTCCAGCTCGACGGAGCCGTGCGAGCCCTCGAAGGCGACCTCGCCGAGCCTCCCGACGCCGCGGAGCCCGGCACTGGCGGCCTTGGCCCGGACGCGGGAACCGGCGGGCAGGTGGACGGTGACCTGGATGGACCCGGAGGCGCCGAGGACCTGGTTCCCGGCCGGGGCCTCGATGCGCAGGACGCCGTCGCGGTACTCGACCGCGGTCCGCCCGGCGGCCTTGACGTCGCGGCGCCTGGCGGCGTCGGCGGGCAGGACCTCGACGGTGGTGTCGGCGCGGTCGGCGGCGAGGAACCGGACGGTGCCGGCGGGGATGTCCAGGACGGCGGAGATCGGGGCGGGGGTGTCGAAGGTGCGCACGGTGCTCTCCCGGGGCTCGTCCGGGCGTCCGGCTGGCGGGCCGCCCGTGGTGGGTGTGATCGGTGTCCTGATCACGAGGACCACGATCGCCCGCCGCCCTGACACCGGACGGCCACCGCGCTGACACGGCCCCTGACACCGCTGACACGGCCACCGGCGCCGCCCCGGGAACCCCGCCTACCGCACGTCCACCAGCACCGTGCCCGTGACCGTCCTCTCGGTCAGCGGCACCACCTTGCCCTCGGCGTCGCCCTCGCTGGTGTAGGAGAGCCTCCCGCTGGCGCCCGGCACGGCGTTCGCCCCGCTCACGGAGTAGGCGACCTTGAGCACCTCCCGGTGGTCCAACGGCGCCTGGCGCGCGGGGTCCACGGCCATCGTGACCATGCCGAGCGCGGTCAGCACGGCGTCGTAGGACAGGACCGTGCCGTCGTCGCGCTGCGCCGACTCGTCCAGCGCGTAGTCCGGCAGCTGCCGGCCGGTGAAGTCCTTGATGGCCTTCAGGCTCATCCGCTCGCCGTCCTCCCAGCCCTTCGCCAGCAGCTTCTCGTGGGCGGCCAGGAGGTCGGGCGCGGCCAGGTCCGTCTGCACGATCGTGACCCCGGCCAGGCCCGCCCGGAACCCGGCGGTGTCCGCCTGCTCGTCGGTGGGGCCGTCGTCACCGGTCAGGATCACCAGTTCCTTCCCCTTCTCGCACGGCCGGTCGCCCAGCGCCTCGAGCAGGGCGCTGAGGTGGACGCCCCGGCCGGCGAAGTAGAAGACGCGCGTGGTCGCGTAGCAGATGTTGGGCTGGTCGGCCCGGAACGTGCCCTTGACGTCCTTCAACCTGCTGTCGTAGGTCATGGTCTTGAGGACCTCGATGCCCGACGCCTCGGCCTGCTCCCGGAACTCGCCGGCGAGTTCGGCCGAGTAGTCGTCGTCGTCGTTCCGGTCGGTGATCACCACGACGCCCGGTTCCCCGCCCCGCGGGTCGCGGCCGGCGTCGGCGAGCAGGATCTCCTTGGCCTTCGCCGCGGCCACCTCGGCCTGCCGGGAGTTGTTCGGCGCCGGGCGGAGCAGCCCGTTGATGCCGCGCAGCGCGTCGGAGGTCATCGTCGAGGCGACCATCGGCACCTGGTTGTCGGACAGCGCCTTGATCGCGTCCTTCGTCGTGGCGAGGCTCTGGCCGAAGCCGGTGACCGCGACCAGCCGGTCCGGCGCCTCGCGCCTGCGGAGCAGCTCGTCCACCGCGGTCCGCCAGTGCGCGAAGCCGTCGCCCGCGTTGGCGGGCAGCAGCGTCACCTTGGGCGTGTTGCCCGCGTTATGGAGGGCCTGCGCGCGCAGGGCGCCCTCCAGTTGGTGCCGGACCTGCGTCACCGGCTCGATCGCGTGCTCCGCCGGCGGCGTCAGGTTCAGCAGCACCGCGATGCTGACGCGGTGGGGGTCCTCGGCCGCCACCGCGTTCTGCCGCCGGATGCGCTCCATGACGGTGCGGAGCCGTTCCCGCCCGAAGTCGAACGCCCGGTCGGGCGCGGCGACGCCGACGCACTGGCCGTCGACCGGCACCAGCCCCGCCTGGTCGTCGCAGACCGGTTCGCGCGCCGCCCAGGACACCGCCGCGACCGCGCCCGCCAGGACGACCGCCGCGGCGCACAGCGCGACGACCTGCCGCCTGCTCCACCGGGGACGTGCGTCGGGGATGTCCACTGGGCTCACTGCTCCTCCTCGTGGTGACGGGGCAGACCTCGACGGCGCGGCAGCCGGCGCCCCTGTTCCTCGTGCCGGTCGGCCATGGCGAGGATCTCCATCTGGTCGCTGTAGGCCAGTCCCACCACCTGCCTGAGGTACGTGGCGGTCCTGATGTGGTGGTCGGCCCACTCGTCGATCAGGTGGACGTTGCCGGTGGCGTGCCACGACAGCAGCACGCCCTCGATGGGGGAGCGGAAGACCCGGGGCGGCAGCAGGCCCGGGTGGGCCGGGCAGGACACGACCACCTCCACCACGTCCAGCCAGCGCCGCCCCTCGCCGGTGAGGAGCAGCTTCTCCAGCGCGGCCAGCACGCCGTCGAGGTCGCCCGCGGCGAACCGGTGGTGCAGCTCGCCCTCCTCGTCACCGCGCCGCTTCGCGCACCCCGCGAGCCGGGTGAACACCGCGCTCCACGAGTCCGGCGCGTCCGCCGGCCGCTCGGCCAGCCGTTCGAGCAGCAGCAGCCGCAGCAGCGGGTGCATCACCGGGATGCCCTTCGGGCCCAGGCACGCCCACTCGGTCGCGAGCACCGACTCCTTCAGCCACGTCTGCTGCCGGTCCGTCATCAGGAGGGCGGCCTCGGCCTGGTTCCTGGCCGCCGAGCGGGTCACGGCGTCGGCCAGGTCGCCGGTCCGCTCCGCCAGCAGCCGCTTCAGCAGGTAGTGGCGCAGCGGCCCGGACCGGTCGTGGGCCTCGACGCCCAGCAGGAGCCGGGGCACCCACTCGGCGGGGGTGAGCAGGCGTGCCGCGCGCACCAGTTCCGCGCCGGCCTCGGGGTGGCCCGCGCTCAGCCGGACCACGGAGAACGCGAGCGCCTCCCGGTGCTCCTCGGGCACCCCGGCCTCGGCGGCCATGGCCCGCACCTGGGCCGTGGTGAGCCCGGACAGCGGCAGCGGGGTGTACGGCCCGCGGGAGGTCGCGGTGCCCCACCTCAGCCGCTCCACCTCCTTGCGGTCGGCCGGGACCACCTGGTCGCCCGGCAGCCCCAGCTTGCCCACCAGCGCGCGGTCGCCCACCGCGATGAAGGTCGCCCTGGCCCGCGTCCCCGCGGCGACGGCCGCGCCCCAGGCCCGGAGCAGCGGCGCGGCGTCGATGTCGCTGCCGAGCAGGACCACCGGGTCCACGCGGCGCGGCCCGCCGGTCCCGACCGACGCCAGGTCCTCCAGGAAGGCCGTCACCAGGACCTGGTCGACGCGGTCCCGGGAGTCCCGGTCCCCGCGCTCGCACAGGTCGGCGAACTCGCCCAGCGCGGCGGCCCGGCGGTGCCAGTCGTACCCGCCCCCCAGCCGGTGCCAGGGGCGCCGGAGCAGCCGGGCGGCCAGGGCGCGGACCACGGGCTGCGCCCGGTCGCCGAGCCCGGCCTCGTCGCACAGCCGGCCCAGGCCGGACTCCAACGCGTCCTTCGCGCGCAGCCGCTCCAGCAGGTCGTCGAGGGCGACACCGCCGCCCGCGCGCCGGATCGACCTCGCGACGAGGTGGCCCAGCAGCCCGGAGAAGCTCCAGGGGCCGTCCTGCGCGGCCAGCCCGACCGCCGCCTCCAGCAGCAGGTCGGGCACCGGCCTGATCCGGTGCCCGTGGGTCGCGCCGAGCAGCACCCACCACTGGCCGCGCTCCGCCAGGTCCTCGGACAGCCACCGCTCCGTCCGCGTCCGGCCCGACCCCGGCGGCCCGAACAGCACCGGCGCGGTGGTCCGGTCCTGCCGCGCGGTCGCGCCCGGCGCGCCGAACACGATGATCGACCGGACGATGTCGAACACCGGGTCCGTCCGGTCGCGGGGCACCGCGGGCAGGGCGGGCCCGACGCCCCGCCCGTTCGCGTCGGGCGCTTCGGGGAACCTGGGTGCCCTGCCGCCGAACAGGCACAGCCAGGCCGTCAGCGGGATGCCCCGGAAGACCTCGGTGAACTGCGTGAAGCCGTACCGCTCGCGCACCGCCGCGACCTCGTTGACGGTGCTGGTGTAGAAGTCCTCGGACACCACGAGCGCCAGCACCGCGCCCGACTCCCGGAGCCGGTCCTTGACGTGCTGCGCGTCCTGGATGCGGGTGGCGTGCTCCATGGCCTTCGAGACCTCGGTGGTCTCCACCGGGGTGACCTCGCCGTAGTGCAGCACCACCCTGATCCGCAGGCTGCTCTGCTCGTTGGCGCTCTCGTTGTGCTCCAGGACCCCGTCCACGAGCTCGCTGACGAACTTGCGCGCCAGGCGCTCCTTGGGAATCGTGCCGTCGACCAGGATCTGGTAGCCGTCGCCGCGGTCCCGGAAGTCGCAGTGGGAGAGGTCGATGCCCGCTTCGCGGAAAGCGTGCTCCACGACGCGGCGCAGGGAGTCGACGGCGCGCAGCCGGTGCCCCACGTACCTGCCCGCGGCGCTCGATCCCGCGATGTCCACCGACACTATGGAGTGGTGTTTCGCCTCTTGGTGGAACGGCAAGGTTCCTCCTCTCCGGACCCCGGCCCGAATGGTGGCACCGCTGCTATCCCCTCGCGGCACGCACGCAGTATGGAGGCGCGCCACGGGGGGAACTGGGTAATACGACTCAGAACCCCCTGGGTTCCAACCCGGGGGGAATGAGCCGGGGTTACTGCTCTTGACCTGGCCAGGGAGCCGCGAAATGGTGCTGTGATCGCATTTTTCCGCAGATCGTCCGGCGAAAGGGCGGAAAGGCCGGAAGATGCCATTGACCCCTGGTGGGCCACCGGTCTGGAAACGTACGGCGATTACATCGGTCGGGGGACCCTCGGGAAGGTGACCCCGGTCAGCTCTTCGGAGACCTCCCACAGCCGGCGCGCCACGGCGGCGGCCCTCGCCTTCGCCGAGCGACCGACCGGCTCCGGCGCGCCACGCCCCTCGAAGCGGTCGCCCGGTCCCGCGTAGGAGTCGCCGGGGACGTCCGCCACCGCCGCGTACGGCGTCGGCAGCGCGCCGTCGTCGTCGCTCTGCGCGAACAGGCCGATCGCGGCCCCCTGCACGAGGTCGCGCACGCGTCGCCGGCGGTCGGACCTGAGCAGGTTCGTGGCCGCGAAGCCGGGGTGCGCGGCGGTCGCGATCGGCCTGCGCTCCCGGTTGAGGTCGTCGAAGTCGATCGAGCCCAGCTTGTGCGCGCCGGACGAGACGGTGACGACCCGCTGGCGGACACGTGGCAGGAGCAGGGCGGTGAGCGCGAAGCGCCCCAGGTGGTTGGTCCCGAGCTGCAGCTCGAAGCCGTCGGCCGTGCGGGTGTGCGGGTGTGCGGCGGGATCATGACGCCCGCGTTGTTGACCAGCACGTCCACCGGTGCGGTGAAGTCCTCGGCGAACGCGCGGATCGAGGACAGGTCGGCGAGGTCGAGCCGGCGGACCTCGACGTGGCCGGTCATGCCGGCGGCGGCGTCGCGGCCCTTGGCGGTGTCGCGCACGGCGAGCACGACGTGCGCGCCCCTGGCGGCGAAGTAGGCGGCGGCAACAATGTTGTCAACGACAACAGGTTGCTACCATGGTCGCCGTGCCGGGCCCGACCCACGAGCGCCCCTACCACCACGGGAACCTCCGCGCCGCCCTGCTGGAGGCGGCCGAGCGAGTCCTGCGGGAGCGCGGCGCGGGCCAGGTGGCGCTGCGCGACCTGGCCAGGGAACTCGGCGTGAGCCACGCCGCGCCGCAGCGGCACTTCCCCAACCGCCAGGCGCTGCTCGACGCGCTCGCCGAAGCGGGCTTCGCCCGGCTCGACACCGCCCTGCGCGCCGCGCTGACGGGTGCGGACGACGACTTCCCGGTCCGGGTGCGCGCCTCGGCGACCGCCTACACCCGCTTCGCCACCGAGAACGCCGCGCTGCTCGAACTGATGTACACCGGCAAGCACCGGCCGGACGCGACGCGGATCGCCAAGGCCGCCGAGGCGCCGTTCGGGTTGTTGAACGACGTGATCGCGCAGGGGCAGGAGGTGGGGGCGCTCCAGCCGGGTGACCCGAGGCGGATCGCCGTCGTCCTGTTCGCCACGCTCCAGGGCATCACCGCCCTCGTCAACGGCAACATCGTCGAGCCGCACCTGTTGGACGACCTGGTGGACACCGCGGTCGACCAGTTCCTGCGCGGCGCCCGGCCGGTCGGGTAGCACGGGGGTCCCAGGTGGGGCGGCGGGCGGCGGCTGCCACCGCCCGAGGGTGACCGGGCCCGGGAGTCGTCCGGTTCGCCGAAGGGGCGGGGATCGGCGTCGGCGCGGGCCCGGGGCGGTTCGGGGATGTCCTCGGCGGTGCCGTGGTGGCGGATGCGGACCGGGTGCCGCGGTCCGGGGTGCCGCGGGTTCAGGCTTCGAGCGCCCAGCGCACGTACCGCATCCTCGGCGTGAAGCCGGCCCCGGCGAACACCCCGGACGCCCCCGACGGGCTCGCCCAGTCCACGCTCAGGCTCGCGCGGTCGTAGCCCTGGTCGGCGGCGGCCCGCAGCGCGTGCCCGATCAGCGCGCCGGCGACGCCCCGCCGCCGGTGGCCCGGGACCGTCCCGATGACCATGAAGTGCGCGTCCCGGACGCCGGTGGCCGCCACGTCGGCCTCCCAGTGCAGAGTGACCAGCACCCCGACCGGCGCCCCGGTCGCCACCTCGCGGACCAGGAAGCTCGCCTCGGGCCGGAACGTGTGGTTGGTGATCTTGTTCCGCCAGGAGTCCGCGGGCATCGGCGCCGCGCCCCAGTGGTCCTCGTACGCCTCGTTGCGGACCGCCCGGAAGTCCTCGTCGTCGCGCTCCGACCACGGCTCGACCCGCAGCCCGTCGGGGACCGCCACGCCGGGGACCGCGTCGCCGAGCGGGTGCTCCATGCGCTGGAAGTGGCGGACCGACGTGAAGCCGCGGGAGCGGAGGAGTTCGGGGACGCCGGCGACGTGCTCCGCCTTGTGGACGTCGACCGCCAGGTCCAGCGCCGGGTGGAGCCGCGCGTGCAGCGCCTTCGCCGCCGCCACCCCGGCGTCGACGAGCGCGGCGCCGACACCCCGGCGGCGGTGGTCGGGGTGGACCCCGCCGTCCAGGAAGACCCGGTGGACCCGGTTCGCGGCGGGCTTGTCGCGGACCTTCACGTAGCCGACCATCACGTCGCCGTCGAAGGCGGCGAGGCTGGCGCGCTCCAGGTCCGCGTAGGGGTCGACCAGTTCCTGGAGGGTGTCCTCTTCGGTGTAGTTCTCGCCGATCCGGTCGACGGCCTCGATGGCGTTGAGGAGGTCGGCGGACGCCTTGGCGTCGGCTGCGGTGAGCGGCCGCCACGTGAGGGAGGCGGTTCCTGCGGAGGACATGCGGCCGACGGTAACCGCCACGTGCGCGGGCTGTCGCCCGGTTTCCCGGCCGCGGCACGCGAGGGTCCGCTCCGCATGTGCTCCACCTGCGCGGATGGGATGATCAGGGAACGCGGGGCGTGCCTGACAGCCGATGCACACTGGGGGAGCCATGCACACCACCGGTCACCGCCGGGCCGTCGCCCTCGTCGCCGCCGTCGTGGTGCTCGTGCTCGCCACGGTCCTCGCCAACCGCGTCCTGCCCGGGTGGGCCTACCCCCTCAACGGCCTCGTCGCCACCGCCTGCCTGCTCGCGCTGGCCCGGTGGGCCGGGCTCGGGCTCGCGGAGGTCGGCCTGGACCGCCGGCACGTCCGGCGCGCCGCCCTGGTCGGGGTGGGCGGGGTGGTGGTGGTCGGCGCGGTGTTCGGGATCGCCCTGCTCGTCCCCGCCTGGCGCGAGGTCTTCCACGACGGGCGCGTGGACGCCTCCGGTCCCGGCGCGCTGCTGTGGGTCGTGCTGGTGCGCATCCCCCTGGGGACCGTGCTGCTGGAGGAGGTCGCCTTCCGCGGTGTCCTGCCCGCCCTGCTCGGGGCGGGGGAGCGGTGGCGCTGGGGACCGGTGGCCCTCGCCTCGGCCCTGTTCGGGCTGTGGCACATCCTGCCCTCGCTGGCCCTGCGCCAGAACGCCGCGGTCGACGCCCTCTTCGGCGACGCGCCGGTCCTGGTGACCGTGGTGGCGGCGGTGGTGGCGTCGGCGCTGGCCGGGGTCGGGCTGCACTGGTGCCGCCACGTCGGCCGGGGTGTGCTGGCCCCCGTGCTGGTGCACCTGGCGACCAACTGCGGCGGGGTGCTCGTCGCCTGGTGGGTGCTGCACGCCTGATCGGGTTCACCATGTGGGAAGGGCCCTCGGGGTCGCCCGGGGGTCCTACGCTCGGCCGCGTGGGCACTTCAACGGGGACCCGTTCGCTGCCGGTGATCGACATCTCCGCGTTCCGCGATCCCGGCGTCGACCGGGAGGAGTTCCTGGCCGCGCTGCGCCGCGCCGCGCACGAGGTCGGCTTCTTCTACGTCGTCGGGCACGGGGTCCCGCAGGAGCTGACCACCGGGATCTTCGAGGTGGCGAAGCGGTTCTTCGCCCTGCCCCTGGAACGGCGGCTCGCGATCGAGAACGTGCGCTCGCCCCAGTTCCGCGGCTACACGCGCGCCGGGCGGGAGCGCACCGGGGGCACGCCCGACTGGCGCGAGCAGCTCGACGTCGGTCCCGAGCGGGACGCCCTCGACCTCCGGCCCGGCGACCCCGCGTGGCGCCGGCTGGTCGGGCCGAACCAGTGGCCCGACGACCTGCCCGAGCTGCGCGAGACGACCCTCGCCTGGCAGGACGAGGCGTCGCGGGTGAGCCGCGAGGTGCTGCGCGCGCTGTCCGCGGCGCTCGGGCAGGACGAGGGGTACTTCGACACCTGGTTCGACGACGAGGCCCACACGCACCTCAAGGTCGTCCGCTACCCAGGTCGCCCCGCGCCGGACGTCGAGCAGGGCGTGGGCGCCCACAAGGACTACGGCTACCTGGCGCTGCTCCAGCAGGACGAGGTCGGCGGCCTCCAGGTGCAGGCCGCCGACGGGTCCTGGATCGACGCGACGCCGGTGCCGGGCAGCTTCGTGGTCAACATCGGCGAGCTGCTGGAGATCGCGACGAACGGCTACCTGACCGCGACCCGGCACCGCGTCCTCAGCCCACCGGCGGGGGTCGAGCGGTTCTCCGTGCCGTTCTTCCTCGGGCCCCGGCTGGACGCCGTGGTCGAACCGCTGGAGCTGCCCGCCGACCTGGCCGCCGCCGCGCGCGGGGTCAGCCAGGACGCCGACAACCCGCTGCTCGCCGCCTACGGCGAGAACGCCCTGGTCGGCTGGCTCCGGTCGCACCCGGCGGTCGCCGAGCGCTGGTGGGGCGACGTGCTGGCGCAACGGGCCTCTGAGGCCGGGCGGGGCCGCGCGGGCTGACGCGGCGACCCCGGGCGGGTGCGGAGTTCCGCATCAGCCATCAGGGGGAAATTGTTCCCGCATCGTGGGAAGAGGCCACCGGTCAAGCGGTTTTCCCTATCGTGACCGCTCGTTCACCCATCCGAGGAAGGTCACTTGTCGTCACCACACGTCGCGGTCCCGGCCAGGTCGGTCGGCAGGGCCGTCACGGCGATGCTGCGCCGCGACCGCTGGGCGCTCGCGGGAGCCGTCACGATCGCCGTGCTCGGGCTCGCGGCCGTGTTCGCCGACCTGCTCACCGCCATCGAGGGGCAGGACCCGTACACCTACCGGACCGAGGCGCTCGACCCGGAGACCGGCGGTCCGGCGGGCGCGCTCGGCGGGGTGAGCGGCGACCACTGGTTCGGCGTCGAGCCGCTGACCGGGCGGGACCTGTTCGCGATCGTCGTCCACGGCGCGCGCACGTCGTTCCTGATCGGCCTGGCGGCGACGCTGGTGTCGGTGGTGGTCGGGACGCTCGTCGGCGCGGCCGCCGGCTACCTCGGCGGCTGGCCCGACCGCGTCGTCACCTGGGCGGCCGACGTGTTCCTCGGCTTCCCGTACCTGATCTTCATGATCGCGCTGGGCGCGGTGGTGCCGGGCCACGTGTCCCGGCCGCTGCTGCTGATCCTGGTGATCGGGTTCTTCGGCTGGCCCTCCATCGCCCGGATCGTGCGGGCGCAGGTGCTGACGCTGAAGAAGCGGAACTTCGTCGCCGCCGCGCGCATCCTCGGCGCGAGCCCGTGGCAGGTGTTCCGCGCCGAGCTGCTGCCGAACCTGTGGGCGCCGATCATCGTGGTGGCCACGCTGTCCGTCCCCGGCAAGATCGGCCTGGAGGCGGCGCTGTCGTTCCTCGGCGTCGGCATCCCGCCGCCCACGCCGAGCTGGGGCCGGACGATCAGCACGGCGGTCGACTGGGTGTCGACCGAACCGATGTTCCTGTTCTTCCCCGGCGTCGCCCTGTTCCTGGCCACCTGGGGGTTCACCGTGTTCGGCGACGGGCTGCGCGACGCCCTCGACCCCAAGACGGACGTGCGGCGCTGATGCGGGCACTCAGGTTCACCGCGAACCGGATCGCGAGCACCCTGCTGGTGCTGGTCGTCGTCGTGTTCGTCACCTACGTGGTGTTCTACCTCGTGCCGTCCGACCCGGCGCAGCTCGCGTGCGGCCGGCCGTGCACCGAGCAGAACCTGGCGCTGGCCCGGGAGTTCATGGGGCTGGACGACCCGTGGTGGCGGCAGTTCCTGGACTACCTCGGCGGCATCGCCACCGGGCGCACGTTCGGCGTCGGCGCGACCTCGATCCACTGCGCCGCACCGTGCTTCGGCTACTCGTTCCAGCAGAACACCGACGTCGTCGTGCTCATCGCCGAACGCCTGCCGGTCACCTTCTCGCTCGCGGTCGGCGCGGCCGTGCTGTGGCTGGTCGCCGGGGTGGGCGCCGGCGTGCTCGCCGCGCTGCGCCGCGGCACGACCTGGGACCGGATCACCCTCGCGGCCTCGGTCGCCGGCGTGTCCGCGCCCGTGTACCTGGTGGGGCTGCTGGGCATCCTCGTCCTCGGCTTCACCCTCGACGTGGTGCCGGTCGGCGGGTACGTGCCGTTCACCGAGAGCCCCGTCGACTGGGCGTGGCACCTGGTGCTGCCGTGGCTGGTCCTGGCGTTCGCGCACGCCGCGGTCTACCTCCGGCTGACCCGGGCGCAGATGCTGGAGGTGCTGGGCGAGGACTACATCCGCACGGCCCGCGCCAACGGCCTGCGCGAGTCCTCGGTGATCGGCAGGCACGCGCTGCGCAACGTCCTGCTGCCGGTCGTCACGGTGTTCGGCATCGACCTCGGCTCGCTGCTCGGCGGCGCGGTGATCACCGAGCGCGTGTTCAGCCTGCCGGGGCTCGGCGGGCTGCTGATCGACGCGGTGAACCAGCGCGACCTGCCCCTGCTGCTGGGCTGCACGCTGTTCGCCGCGTTCCTGGTCGTCCTGGCCAACGCCGTGGTCGACCTGTGCTACGGCGCGCTCGACCCACGAGCCCGCCTGACCTGACGTCCCACGGGGGAGAAGAGAATGATGTCCAGGCAAGTCCGGAAGCTCGCGGCGGTCGCGGCGGCGGTGACCCTGCTCGCGGCGTGCAACGCGAACGACCGCGGGAACACCGGCGCGTCGTCGGCCGCCGAGGCGGCGCAGGGCGGCACGCTGCGGATCCTGAGCGAGGGGCAGACGGTCAACTACGACCCGGCCAAGAGCAGCAGCCTGCCCATCACCTCGCTGGGCTTCGTGCACCGCAGGCTCACCGGCTGGCTCAACGCCGAGGGGGAGCAGGCCGAGGTGGTGCCCGACCTCGGTGACACCGGCAAGGCCTCCGACGGCGGCAAGACCTGGACGTTCACCCTCAAGGAGGGGCTGAAGTTCAGCGACGGCAGCCCGATCCGCTCCCACGACGTCAAGTGGGGCGTCGAGCGGACCTTCGCGCCGGCCTTCTCCGGCGGCCTCGGCTACCACAAGCAGCTGCTGGCCGGCGGCGCCGACTACCGCGGCCCGTTCGAGGGGCAGCGCCTGGCCTCCATCGAGACGCCGGACGACCGGACCATCGTGTTCCGCCTGACCCGCCCGTACGGCGACTGGCCGTGGATCACCAGCACCCCGGCCTTCGCCCCGGTGCCGGAGGGCAAGGGCGCCGAGCCCGACTACGGCGAGCACCCCGTGGCCTCCGGCCCGTACCAGATCGCCGAGTACCAGCGCGGCGTGCGGGCCCGGCTGGTCCGCAACCCCAACTGGGACAAGAGCACCGACGAGATCCGCGGCGGCCTGCCCGACGAGGTCCAGTTCCAGCTCGGCCAGGACGCCTCCGTGGTCTCCCAGCGGCTCCTCGCCGACAGCGGCGACGACCGGCAGGCGTTCGGCTCCTCCTTCGCCTCGCCCGCCCAGCTCGCGCAGCTCCAGGGCAACGCCTCCGCCAAGCAGCGGCTCGTCACGTCGAAGACCGGCGCGCTGGCCTACCTCGCCCTCAACACCGAGAAGCTGACCGACCCCAAGGTGCGGCAGGCGTTCCAGTACGCCGTGGACAAGACGTCGTACCAGATCGCGTCCGCGGGCAGCGCGCAGCTCGCCGGCGACGTCGCCACCACGCTGATCACCCAGGGCATCGCGGGCCGCGAGCAGTTCGACCTGTACCCGGCGCCGCCGGCCGGCGACCCGGAGAAGGCCAAGCAGCTGCTCGCCGAGGCCGGTTTCCCCGACGGCCTCAAGGGCCTCGACTTCGTGGTGCCCAAGAGCAACGACGCCCCGGCCAAGGCGCAGGCGCTCCAGGCCGCGCTGGCCAAGGCCGGCATCGCGGTGGACATCCGGGTGCTCGACACCGACGCGTACGAGGCCGAGACCAGCCAGGCGGAGAAGCCCACCTACGACCTGACCCTCAGCTCGTGGCAGCCGGACTTCCCCAGCGCCAACGCCAACATCCAGCCCCTGTTCGCCTCCTCGGAGGTCGGCGGCGGCGGGTACAACCTGTCCCGCTACCGCAACCCCGAGGTGGACGCGCTGATCGAGGCCGCGCAGAGCGAGGTGGACCCGGTCGCGGCCGGCCGCAAGTGGGTCGAGCTGGACAAGAAGATCCTCGCGGACTCGCCGGTCGTGCCGCTGATCTACACGCGCAACTCGTTCCTGCGCGGCTCCGCGGTCGCGAACTTCTACATCGCCGACTTCCCCGCCTATCCGAACTACCTCCAGGCGGGCATCGCCAAGTGACACCGCCGCTGCTGCGCCTGGAGGGCGTCTCCGTGGCGTTCGACGCCCCCGCCGCCGAAGGGGTCGAGTACTCCTTGGCGGCGGGGGAGGTGCTGGCCGTCGTCGGCGAGTCGGGCTCCGGCAAGACGGTGACCGCGATGTCGCTGCTGGGGCTGCTGCCCGGCGCGGCGACGGTCACCGGGCGGGCGCTGTTCGGCGGGCGGGACCTGTTCGAGCTGTCCGCCGAGGAGCTGCGGGCGGTGCGCGGCAACGACATCGGCATGGTGTTCCAGGAGCCGATGACCGCGCTCAACCCGGTGTTCCGGGTCGGCGACCAGCTCGCCGAGGTCGTCCGGGCGCACGGCGACCGCACCGGCGCCGAGGCGGGGCGGCGCGTGGTCGAGCTGCTGTCGCTGGTCGGGCTGCCCGCCGAGGCGCGGCGGAAGTACCCGCACGAGCTGTCCGGCGGGCAGCTCCAGCGGGTGGTGATCGCCATGGCCGTGGCGAACGAGCCGTCGCTGCTGATCGCCGACGAACCCACGACCGCGCTGGACGTGACCGTCCAGGCGGAGGTCCTGGAGCTGCTGCGCGACCTGCGCGGCCGGCTCGACGCGGCGATCCTGCTGATCACGCACGACATGGGCGTGGTGGCGGACCTGGCCGACCGGGTCGTGGTGATGCGCGACGGGCGGGTGGTCGAGCAGGGGCCGGTGGCGGAGGTGTTCGCCGCGCCGCGCCACGAGTACACGCGGTCCCTGCTGGACTCGGTGATCTCGCTGAGCGCCCCGCCGCCCGTCGCGCCGCCCGACGCCGTCGAGGTGTCGCCGGGCGTCGTGGCGCGCGGCGCGCACGTGGCCGTCACCTCGCCCTCGGGGTCCGCGCCCGACCGGCCCGGCGACGACCCGGTGCTCGTGCTCTCCGGGCTCACCGTCGACTACGGCCGGTTCCGGGCGGTCGACGGGGTCGGGCTGCACATCGGGCGGGGCGAGGTGCTGGGCCTGGTCGGGGAGTCCGGCTCCGGCAAGAGCAGCGTCGCGGGCGCGGTCACCGGCCTCGTCACGCCCGCCGCCGGGGTGGTCCGCCTGTCCGGGCAGGAGCTGTCGCGGCTGCGCGGCCGGGCGGCGAAGCGGGCGCGGGGCCGCGTCGGGGTGGTGTTCCAGGACCCGGCGTCGTCGCTGAACCCCCGGGCCACCGTCGCCCGCAGCGTCGCCGCCCCGTTCCTGCTGCACACCCCGCTGCGCGGCGCGGAGCTGGACCGCCGCGTGGACGGGCTGCTGGACGCGGTGGGGCTGTCGCCGTCGCTGCGCGACCGCTACCCGCACGAGCTGTCCGGCGGGCAGCGGCAGCGGATCGGCATCGCCCGCGCCATCGCCCTGGACCCGGACCTGCTGATCGCGGACGAGCCGACCAGCGCGCTCGACGTGTCGGTCCAGGCCCGCGTGCTCGACCTGTTCCGCTCGCTGCAGGCCGAGCTGCGCTTCGCCTGCCTGTTCATCAGCCACGACCTCGCGGTGGTCGAGCGGCTGGCCGACCGGGTGGCCGTGCTGCACCGCGGTCGGGTCGTCGAGAGCGGGCCCGCCGACGAGGTGCTGACCGCGCCGCTGCACCCGTACACGCGGCGGCTGCTGGCGGCCGCGCCGGTCGCGGACCCGGCGCGGCAGCGGGAACGCCGGGAGGCGTGGCTCGCGCTCGACGGCCCGGCGTGACCCCGGGGTCACCCCGGCGGGTGCGCCCGGGTGACGGGACCGGGCGTCACCGGCCGGGCACGTCGGTCACAGCAGCGACACGGCCTTGTCGAGCCCCGGGTCGCGCCCCGCGGACAGGTCCGCCGCGGTCACCGGGGCGTGGTGGTCCGGCGCGACGCCGATGGTGTTCACGATCTCCCCGTTCGCGGCGACCTCGTGGTGCTTCGGCAGGGCGAGGATGCTCCGGTTGTCCAGCAGGTGAGGCAGGCCGGGACCGGACACGGCGCCCGCGGTCCGGGTGCCCACCAGGGCGCCGAGCCGGAGGTCCTTGACGGCACTGGCGAACGAGTCGCACGCGGACGCGCAGCGGCGGTCGGTGAGGGCGACGAACGGCAGGTCGAGCAGTTCGACCGAGTCGTCGGTGCGGTTGGGGGTGCAGCGGCCCCTGACGTCGCACCAGTAGCTGGTCGTCCTGCCGTGCGCGAGGGCGCCGAGGAGCCGGGCGACGGCGTCCGGGTTGCCGCCGCCGTTGCCCCGCAGGTCCAGCACCACCCCGCGCAGCTCCGTCCGCGCGCGCAGCTCGGCGACGGCGGCCAGCGCGCGGTCGGCCAGCTCCGGGGTGAAGCTCGGCAGGCTGACGTAGGCGACGTTCCCGTCCACGAGCCGGGATTCCACGTCCCGGGGGCGCGGCTGGTACGGGGCGGCGGTGAGGGTGGCGGTGGACGTCTCGCCGGTCGCCGGGCGGCGCACGGTGAGCCGGAGCACCGAGCCCGGCCCGGTGTCGGCCGGCGTCAGCGCGCCCCTGGTGAGGACGCCGTTGACGAACAGCGGCACGCCGTCGACCGCCAGGACCTCGTCGCCGGGCGCGAGGCCGGCGACCGCGGCCGGGCTGCCCGCCGCGACCGCGGTGACGTGGGCCGGTTCGGTCGCCACCGGGTCGATGTCGCCGGGGCCGACGGTGACGGACAGGTCGAAGCCGTAGGGGTTCGGGGTGAACCCGTTGAGCCACCGCGCGTGGTTGTCGTCGAGCGCGTCGACCATGGCCCTGATGGCGGCGGTCGCGATGGCGGCGCGCGCGGCGTCGTCCGGCAGCGCGTCCGCGATGCGCCGGTAGACCCCGCCGAACGCGGCCCAGTCGGCGTCCCTGCGGCCGGTGAGCCGGGGCAGGGTGGCGTCGGCCCGGTCGAGGCCCCGGCGCTGCAGCTCCTGGGTCAGCGCGGCGAACGCCGGCACGAGCAGCTCGCGGCTGTCGAGCACCGGCCCGCTGTAGTGGTTGTCGAAGATGCAGTGGTAGGCCTGCCCGACCGTGGTGGCCGTGGGCGGCGTCGGCGCCGGCGGCTGCTGCCCCGGCGCGGGGGTGGGCTTGGCGCAGGCCGGTGGCCTGCCCGCGACGGCCCGGGACGGGTCGGCGGTGCCGTCCGCCGCGCCGACGAGCGAGGCGGTCACGGCGAGCACCGCGGCGGCGGTGAGCGGGCGCCATCTGCGTGCCACGGGGATCTCCTTGGGGTGGTGGGGACCTGACGACGGCGAGTTCTACGGGTGCGGCGGTTTCAGCGGGGTTTCGGGCGCGGCGCAACCCCGGTGAAACCGGCGGCCGGCGATACTGCGCGCGTGCGGGTGCTGGTGGTCGAGGACGACGAGGAGATGGCGCGGGCGGTGGCGACCGGGCTGCGCCGGGCGCGCATGGCCGTGGACGTGGCGCTGGACGGGACCAGCGGGCTGGAACGCGCGCTGGGCACCGACTACGACGTGGTCGTGCTGGACCGGGACCTGCCCGGCACGCACGGCGACGACGTGTGCGCGGAGCTGGTCGCGGCCGGGTGCCGGTGCCGGGTGCTGATGCTGACCGCGGCGGCCACCACGGAGGACCTGGTCGACGGGCTCGGTCTCGGCGCGGACGACTACCTGGCCAAGCCGTTCGACTTCCGGGCGCTCGTGGCGCGGGTCGGCGCGCTGGCCCGGCGGGCGCACCCGGTCGCGCCGCCCGTGCTGCGCCGCGGCGACCTGGTCGTCGACACCGCCCGGCGCAGGGCGGCCCGCGGCGACCGGCCGCTGGAGCTGTCGCCGAAGGAGTTCGGGGTGCTGGAGGTGCTGCTGGCGGCGGAGGGCCGGGTCGTGTCGGCGGAGGAGCTGCTGGAACGGGTGTGGGACGAGGCGGCCGACCCGTTCACCACCGCGGTGAAGGTCGTGGTCAGCAGGCTGCGGGCGAAGCTCGGGGACCCGCCGGTCGTGGAGACCGTGGCCCGGAGCGGGTACCGGGTGTGAGGGGCGTGCTCACGCGGCTCACGGGGCTTGCCCGGCTCACGGGGCTCGCCCGGCTCGCCCGCCACCTGCCGAGGCGGACCGTGCGGCTGCGGCTGACCCTGCTGTACGGCGCGCTGTTCGTGCTCTGCGGCGCGGGCGCGCTGGCCGTCACGTACGCCCTGGTCCGGCACTCGGTGACGCCGGAGGGCGACGTGACGCTGTTCCGCCGGCCGGGTGAGCCGGGCCCGCCCGGCGGCCCGGTGCCGCCGGTCGACGTGGGGACCGAGCAGGTGGTGGCGAGGGCGGAGGAGGCGCTGGCGGCGCAGCGGCGGGACGTGCTGCGCCAGCTCGTGGTCCAGTCCGGGACCGCGCTGGCCATGCTGGTGGTGCTCGTGCTGGCCCTGAGCTGGTGGGCGGCGGGCCGCGTCCTGCGCAGGCTGAGCACGATCACCGCGACCGCGCGGGAGATCTCGGCGACCAACCTGCACCGGCGCCTGGCCCTGGCCGGCCCGGACGACGAGCTGAAGGAGCTGGGCGACACGTTCGACGAGCTGCTCGGCCGGCTGGAGGCGTCGTTCGAGGCGCAGCGCCGGTTCGTCGCCAACGCCTCCCACGAGCTGCGCACGCCGCTCGCCCGCCAGCGCGCGATCGGCCAGGTGGCGCTCGACGACCCGGACGCGACGGTGGCGTCCCTGCGCGCGGCGCACGAGCGGATCCTCGCGGCGGGGGAGCAGCAGGAACGGCTGATCGAGGCGATGCTCACCCTGGTCCGCGGCCACGCCGGCATCGACGTCCGCCACCCCTTCGACCTGGGCGAGGTGGTGACCGGCGTGGTCGAGGCGCGCCGGTCACCGGGCGTCGTGCTGCGGGCGGTGGTCGAGCCGTGCCCGGTGTCCGGCCACCGGGCCCTCGCCGAGCGCCTGGTGGTGAACCTGGTGGACAACGCGATCCGGCACAACGAGCCCGGCGGCTGGGTCGAGGTGCGGTGCGGCTCCGGGGCGCTGGCGGTGACGAACACGGGCCCGGTCGTGCCGGCGGAGGAGGTGGAGCGGATCTTCCAACCGTTCCACCGGCTCGGCCGCCCCAGGACCGGCCAGGGCCTGGGGTTGGGGCTGTCGATCGTGCGGGCGATCGCGACGGCGCACGGCGCGCGGGTCGTCGCGGTGCCCAGGGCGGGTGGCGGGTTGGAGGTGGAGGTGGCGTTCGGCTGAGGGCGGGTGCGGGTCGCGCGGGTTCGTGCCGGGCGCGGCCCGGAAGATCGGTTGATCCGGCCGTCGCGGGACGGGACGCTGTGGTGGCGGGTCCCCTCGGAGGGGGCGCCACCCGAAGCGGGGGTCACGTGGACGTTGAACTGTCGGACGACCAGGCGCTCGTGCTGTCCGACTGGCTGAACCGGGTCATGCACCGGGAGGACTTCTCGGCGCTCATCGACGACCGCGCCGTGTGGTCTGCCCTGTTCAAGATCAGCGGGACGCTGGAGGTGCGCTTGTCGTCGATCTTCGCCTCCTCGTACGCCGAGCAGTTGGACGCGGCCCGTGGGCGACTGGTCGAGGAGCTGGGTGGGTTCGGGTCGCCCGCCGCCGGGTGACCGGCGGGCCGGGAGCGGTCTCCACGAGCACGTCTGGCGGTCCGGTCGGTTCGTCGCGGGTGCGGCATGTGCCGTCCGACGATCGTGGCAGCCGCGGAGGCGCCGTGCGTACTCTCGGGTCGAGGGGTGTTGTCCGGTCAAGGGGAGGCCACATGTCGGCGCACGACGACGACCACGACCCGGTCTCGACCCGCAGAGCCGCCGTCGCCGAGGCGGCCGGCCGGTTCGGCGTCGACCACCGGGAGACGCTCTCGCGGCGCAACCTGCTCGGGTTCGCCCTGCACCGCGCCGACCGGCCGGCCGAGGCCGCGCGCGAGCTGCGCGCCGCGAAGGACGACTGCGCTCGCGCCCTCGGCGCCACGGACGCGGAAACCTTGTTCAGCCGACGCCTGCTGACCCACGTCCTGCTGGACTCCGGCGAGCTGCCCGAGGCGGAGCGCGAGCAGCGCGCGCTGGTCGAGGCATCGGTGACCGCCCTCGGCGAGCACCACCCGACCACCCTCGGCCGCCGCGTGAACCACGGTGTCGTGCTCCACCGCCTCGGCCGGCTGGAGGACGCCGAGCGGGAGCAGCGCGCCACGCTGGAGGTCTGCGCCGACGTCCTGGGCGCGGACCACCCCGTCACCGTCGGGTGCCGCCGCAGCCTGGAGGCGATCCGCGGCGCCGGCTGAGCACCGGGTCGCCCACCGCCGGACGTCGACGCCGCGTGCGCGGCCGGGACACCGCGGCCCCGCGCGGCTTCCTCGCCGCGCAGGGGTGCCCGGCGGGTCGGCCGCGACGACCCCGCGGTGGACGAGCTGGTCCGCCGGTGCGCGAGGCTGCCGATCGCCCTGACCGTCGCCGCGGCGCGGGCCGTGGTCAGACCGCACGCGCCACTGGTCGCCGAACTCGCCGAACTCGCCGAGCTGTCCACAAAGGACAGTGCCGGTACCGGGCTGTCGACGGTGTTCGCGCTGTTCCACCACGCGTTGACCGATCAGCGCGCACCCCGGACCCGACTCCGGGCTGCCCCGCGCGGCTTCAGGAGCCGCGCGGGGTGACCAGGCCCGCCTCGTACGCGAAGACCACCAGTTGCGCGCGGTCGCGGGCGCCGAGTTTGACCATGGCCCGGTTGACGTGGGTCTTCGCGGTCAGCGGGCTGATCACCATGCGGCCGGCGACCTCGTCGTTGGACAGGCCGCGCGCGACCAGGGCGACCGCCTCGCGCTCCCGGTTGGTCAGCTCCTCCAGCCCCCGGCGGGCGCCGGTGTCGAGCGGTTGGGAGACGAACCGGTCGATCAGCCTGCGCGTGATCGACGGCGCGAGCAGGGCGTCACCGCGCGCGGCGACGCGCACGGCGTGCAGGAAGTCCTCCGGCTGGACGTCCTTGACGAGGAACCCGGCCGCGCCGGCGCGCAGGGCGTGGAAGACGTGCTCGTCGAAGCCGTAGTTGGTGAGGATGACGACGCGCACCCCGGCCAGGGCCGGGTCCGCGGCGATGCGCCGGGTCGCCTCGATCCCGTCGACGACGGGCATCCGGATGTCGACGAGCGCGATGTCGGGCAGGTGCGCCCCGGCCAGCGCCACGGCCTCGGCGCCGTCGCCCGCCTCGGCCACCACCTCGATGTCGTCCTCGACGTCGAGCAGCGCGCGGAACCCGCTGCGGATGAGCGGCTGGTCGTCGACCAGCAGGACGCGGATCACGGCGCCCGGTCCACGGGGAGTTCGGCGTGGACGGTGAAGCCGCCGCCGTCGCGCGGCGCGGCCCGCAGCCGGCCGCCGAGGGCGGTGACCCGCTCGCGCATCCCCAGCAGCCCGACACCGGGCGCGGGCGCGGGGCCCGGTGCGCCCACGCCGTCGTCGTCGACCCGGATGACCAGGGCGTCGGGGCGGTGGTCGATCCGGACCGACGCGGTGGTGGCGGCGGCGTGCCGGGCGATGTTGGTCAGCGACTCCTGGACGACCCGGTAGGCGGTCCGGTCCACCGCGGCCGGCACGCCGCCCCCGTCGCCCGCGACCGTCAGCTCCGCGTCCAGGCCGGCCGCCCTGGCCCGCCGCACCAGTTCCGGGACCTGCGCGAGCCCGTGCGGCGGGGTGTCGTCGCGCAGCGCCTCCAGGGTGGCCCGCAGCTCCCGCGCCGCCTCGCGACCGGCCTCCCGGATCGCCAGCAGGGCCTCCGGCACCCGCTCGCCGCGCTTGTGCGCCAGGTGGACGGCGACCTCGGCCTGCACCTTGATGACGGAGATCTGGTGGGTGAGCGAGTCGTGCAGCTCCCGCGCGATGTGCAGCCGCTCCTCGTCGGCGCGGCGGCGCGCGGTCTCCTCGCGGGTGCGCTCGGCCTCGTCCGCCCGGCGCTCGGCCTGCCGCAGCGCCTCGCCCGCCGCGCCGGCGGCGATCAGCCACGCCAGCTGGAGGACGTCCCGGGACCGCGTGAACGCCTCTCCCAGGAGCCAGTCGTGGGGCGACACCAGGATCGCGAGCGGGACGGCGGCGAGCATGGCCACCGAACCCGCCACCGCGACGACCCGGTGACCCGCGCGCACCGCGGCGTACACCGCGAACAGGTAGGCGACGACGGGCACGTCGAAACCGGCGGCCTGGTGGCCCAGCGCGGCCAGCCCGGTCGCGGCCAGCGCGGTCACCGGCGCCCGGCGGCGCGCGACCAGCGCCAGGCCGCCGAGCACCAGCAGCGCGTGCCCCAGCGGGGCCGGCCCCGCCGCGGGGTGCTGCCCGGACAGCCCGGCGACCAACTGGGCCGCCGCGACCCCGACGGCGATCACCCAGTCCCCGACCGCGATCGGCCCCCGGCTCATGCGTGCACCCTAACCGGGCTCCCGGCCCGGCGACTCCTCCTCGCGCAGGACCGGTCGACTACCGCGCACGCGGTACCGCCGCGCTCCCTGCCGCGTCCGCGGTAGTCGGCTGCGGCACGCGCGGCAGCGCGAGGAGTCCGCGCCCGCACGACGACGGGCGGCGGTGCCGGCGCCCATGCTCGGGTCCCGCCCAGTCGCAGGAGGAGCGCACCGTGTCGATCAGTGATCTGTTGGCCGCGACCGCGTCGACCGAAGGGGTCGCGCACCTCGCGGCCCAGCCGTACGAGCCGAGCGCCGGCAGGGCCGTGTCCCTCGCGGCCGGGCTGCTGGGGTTGGCCGGCGCGGTGGTCGGCGGGCTCGCCGCCGCCCGTCCCGGACCCCGGCGCGGCAGGGCCGTCGCGGCGCTCGTGGCGGGGTTGGTCGCCGCGGCCCTCGGCGTGGCGGTCGTGGTCACCGCGGAGGGCGGTCTCGGCACCGGCAACGGGCTGGGCGGAGGGGTGGTGGCCGCCGTGGTGGGGTTGGTGGCCGCGGTCCTCGGCGGGCTGGCGCTGGTCCGAGCCCGCCGCGCCGCCGGGCCGGGCACGCGGGCGGCTTGAGGCGCCGGCCGCCCGCGCGACCCCGGTCAGGAGAAGACCGAGAGCCAGGCGGCCACGACACCGCCGATCAGCACGAGCATCACGGCGGGGACCGCGCCGGGCGCGCCGGTCAGGGTCGCCGTCACCGCGAGGACGCCCAGGGAGGCCGCCACCGCCGTGCCGACGAGCAGCACCTTGCGCCGGCCCTCCCGGACGTTGTGGGTGGAGCCGGAGGTCATCGCCCACAGCACCAGGCCGAGCGCGAGGGGCAGCAGGCGGGGCTGGTCCTCGACCGTCGCGAGGACCGCCACGGCGATCGCGGCGGCGGCGAAGCCGAGGAACATGAACGTGGCGCGGCGCGCGGCGCGGCTCACCAGGTGGCGGTCGCGGCTGAGCAGCAGGACGCAGTTCATCAGCGGTTCCAGGGTCCAGCTCAGCACGACGAGCCCGACGACCACGATGATCAGGACCTTCGCCCACACCTGGTCGTCGAACGGCCGCAGGAAGCGGGTCAGCAGGAACGGCACCAGCAGCACCGCGACGCGCGCCCCGGTGGGCACCGAGCCGAGCCAGGAGTTGAACCGCAGCAGCGCGCCGTAGAGCGGGTTGCGGGACTTCAGCGCGACCGACAGGCCCTCGCGGGCGTGCGGGTCGGTCGGGTCCAGGCGCAGGGCGGTGCGGTGCGCGCTGACGGCGGGCTCGCCGCCGCCGCGGCGCAGCGCCAGCAGGCCCTTGACGCGGTGGGCGTCGGCGTTCTGCGGGTCGAGCCGCAGCGCCTCCGCCACCGCGGCGTCGGCCTCGTCGAGCCGGTGCAGGTCGTACAGCGCGGCCGCCTGCGCCGTGGCGGCGTCGGCGTCCTCCGGGTCCAGGGCGCGGGCCCGTCGGGCGCTCTCCAGCGCCTCGGCGTGCCGCTCCTGCGCCATCAGCACGTACGCCTCCTGGAGGTGCAGGCCGGCGAAGCCGGGCGCGAGCCGCATGGCCTGCCGCAGCACCTCCAGCGACTCGCGCAGCTGCGCCGACCCGGCCAGCGCCGCCGCGAGCGTGGAGTGGGCCATCACGTGCTCCGGGTCGTCGGCGAGCGCCGTGCGGCTCTCGTCCCGGGCCTCGGTGAAGCGTTCCTGGCGCAGCAGCGACTGCGCGAGCAGCGTGCGCGTCACGGGGTCGCCGGGGTCCGCGGCGAGGGCGGCGCGGAACTGCGCCTCGGCCTCCTGGTGCCGGCCCACGTCGAGCAGTGCCTGGCCGCGCCGCACCGCGACTCCGGAATTCTCGTCCATCCCCCACCCCGACGATCACCGCGTTGGTCCGGCATACCGTAGAGATCGGGAACTCGCTGGTCAACGCGATACCATCGGCTACCGTTCGGCGGGTGACGCATGATCCGGTGATCGAGGCGCTGCTCGGAGCGCTGGCCGCGGACCCCGACAACCACCCGGTGCGGTCCCACGTCGCCCGGCTGCTGCTGGACGCGGGACACCCGGCCGAGGCGCTCGCGCACGCCACCACCGCGCTGGCCGCCGTGCCGGACGACGTGGCGGCGCTGCGCACGGCGGCCGGCGCCGCGCGGGCGGTCGGCGACGAGCCCAGGGCCGCCTCCTACGCGCGGCTCGCGGACGCGCTCGACCCGCCGGCGCCCCGAGCGGCCCCGGCGGCCCCGGCGGCCTCCCCGGTGGCGCCCACCCCGGTCCCGGCGGCCGGTCCGGTCGCGTCGGCCGTGCCGGACACCGCCGACGAGATCCTGCGGCGGTGGGACGCCAGCGAGCCCGTCGCCGAACCCACCCTCGGCACGATGGGCAAGGCGGGCATCACGCTGGCGGACATCGGCGGCCTGGCCGACGTGAAGAAGCGCCTGGACATGTCGTTCCTCACGCCGCTGCGCAACCCGGAGCTGCGCCTGGCGTTCGGCAAGTCCCTGCGCGGCGGGCTGCTGCTGTGGGGGCCGCCCGGCTGCGGCAAGACGCTCATCGCCCGCGCGCTGGCCGGCGAGCTGGGCGCGAGCTTCTACGAGATCGGCCTGAGCGACGTGCTGGACATGTGGCTCGGCAGCAGCGAGCGCAACCTGCGCGACGTCTTCGACACCGCCCGGCGCAACCGGCCGTGCCTGCTGTTCTTCGACGAGATCGACGCGCTGGGCCAGAAGCGGTCGCAGCTGCGCGGCGGCGGGTCGGCCCTGCGCGGCGTGGTCAACCAGATGCTGGCCGAGCTGGACGGCGCGAGCACCGACAACGAGGGCGTGTTCGTGCTGGCCGCCAGCAACCACCCGTGGGACGTCGACCCGGCGCTGCTGCGGCCGGGCCGGTTCGACCGGACCGTGCTGGTGCTGCCACCGGACGTCGAGGCCCGCGAGGCGATCCTGCGGCTGCACCTGCGCGGCAGGCCGACCGAGCGGCTGGACCTCGCCCGGATCGCCAAGGGCTCGGACGGCATGTCCGGCGCGGACCTCGCGCTGGTCTGCGAGCAGGCCACGGAGACGGCCATGGCGGAGTCGATGGCCTCCGGCCGGGTCCACCCCATCACCCAGCGCCACCTCCAGGACGCGGTGCGGTCCGTGTCGCCCAGCATTGGCGAGTGGCTGGAGACGGCCCGCAACTACGCCTTGTACGGCAACGAGACCGGCGCTTACGACGAGCTGGCCGCGTACCTGAAGAAGCGCCGCCGCTGATCTCCGGCGCGGTGCCCGCCGCGGGGCGGGAGGGGCCTCGACCCCGCCGTGCACCGGCGGCCCCGCCGGGGGCGACCGGTGCACGGCGTCCCGCCGGCGGTCAGGCGACGGCCCCGACGGCTGCCACGGCCTGGAGGACCAGGTCGGCCACGGCGTCGGGGCGGGACACCGCGACGGCGTGGGAGGCGTCGACGCGGACGGTCCGCGACCCGGCGCGCTCGGCCATGAACTCCTGCGCCCGCGCCGGGATGGCGTTGTCCTGGGTGGCGACCAGCGCCCAGGACGGCAGCGCGCGCCACGCGGGCTCGCCGGGCAGTCCGGTGGTGAGGGCCCGCTCCGCGACCGGGCGCTGGGTGACCGCCATCGTGGCGGTGGTGTCGGCGGGCAGGTCGCCGGCGAAGACCTCGCGGAAGTCCTCGGGCTTGATCCGCAGCTCGGGCTCGCCGTCGTGCACGAGCACCGACGTGGTGTCCGGGCCCAGCTTCGCGCCGGGGAAGCGGGTCGCCAGCCCGAGCGCGCTCTCCCCGGTGTCGGGCTGGAACGCGGCGACGTAGACCAGCGCGCTCACGTTCGACAGCTCCCGCGCCGCCCGGCTGATCAGCACGCCGCCGTAGGAGTGGCCGACCAGGACGACCGGGCCGGCCACGGACCCGGCGACGGCGGCGACGTAGGCCGCGTCGCCTTCCAGGCCGCGCAGCGGGTTGGCCACCGCGATGGCCTCGTGGCCCCGGTCGTGCAGGCGGGTCACCACGTCGTTCCAGCTCGAGGAGTCGGCGAAGGCGCCGTGGACGAGGACGATGGTCGGGTTCTTGCTCATGGGGGCCACCTCAGCCGTAGGAGAACGATCGGTCTTTCTGGTAGAGAGACTATTCGTTCTCCCGGTGAAGGCAAGGTGACGTGGCCCATAAGGCAGAACGACTGGTCTTTCTCTAGGATGCGGGCGTGGAGACCACCCGAGAGACGCACCCGAGGGAACGGCTGCTGCGCACGGCGTCGCGCCTGTTCTACGCCGAGGGCATCCACGCCGTCGGGGTGGACCGCCTGGTCAGCGAGGCATCGGTGACCAGGGCGACGTTCTACCGGCACTTCCCCGGCAAGGACGACCTCGTCGCCGCCTACCTGAGAGCGACCAGCGAGGACATCCGCGCCGCCGTCGCCCGGGCCCGGGAGGGCAGGACGCCGCGCGAGGCCCTGCACGCCACCATGGCCGTGGTCGGCGACGCGACGCGCGCGGAGGACTTCCGGGGCTGCCAGTTCCTCAACGCCGCCGCGGAGTACCCGGACCCGGACCACCCGGTGCGCGCGGTGATCGACGACCACCGGAGGTGGTTCCTGGGCGTCCTGCGCGACCTGGTCGCCGACCTCGGCCACCCCGACCCGGACCACGCCGCCCGCGTGCTGGTGCTGCTGCGGGACGGCGCCCTGCACGGCGGCGAGCTGGACGACCCCGGCGTGGTCCGCGACGCCCTGCGCCGGGCCGTCGAGGACTTCCTCCCCGCCTGACCGGCGCCGGCGCCGCGGCCGGCCTCACCACCCGGGCAGGTCGCGCGCCCGGGTGGTCGTGGAGACCGCGTCGAACCGGCGCACCGCCCCGTCCCGCCCGAACCGGGGCCAGCCGGGGTCGCCGGTCCGGGCGAAGGACACCCACGCCGCCCGCACCTCCGCCGCCAGGGCCGCGGGCGGCTCGGCCGGCCCGAGCAGCCCGCGCGGCCCGCGCAGCGCCGGCAGGTCGAGGCGGTCGAACACGAAGGGCAGCTCCACCGCGTGCGCCGCGCCGAGCCGACCGTCCACTGCGGACGAACGCCAGGCGAACTCGTAGACGTGCGCGCGGCCGTGCGCCTCGGCCAGCCGGCGGCTGCCGACGACGAACAGCGCGTCGCCGAGGATCGCCGCCCGCAGCTCGCCGGGTGAGGCGCCCGGACGCCGCGCCCGGTACGCCGCCACGAGCGCGTCCGGGTCGCGGTGCGCCCGCGCTGCCGTCGCGCGCACGTCCTCGGCGGTCGATGAGGTCAGCTCCCCTCGTGGCGCCAGGTAGAGGTTGCCCTCCTCGGCGTTCGTGCCGACGAGCAGGTCCACGTCCGCGAGCCGGCCCTCGGCGGGCTGCTCGTCCAGCACGAGGCCGAACGGGCTGAGCCCGAGGAGCGGGTCGAACGCCGTCGGGGTGCGCAGGTCCAGCCCGGCGAGCGCGGGCACGACCCCGACGAGGAGGTCGTCGGGGACGGCGGCGAAACCGGCGGCGGTCGGCTCGACGCCGAGCCGGGCCGCCGCCGCGCGGGTCACCACGGCGGCCTGCTCGGGCGAGAACGCGCCCGACCCGTTGCCGCTCTGCGTGATCGCGCGCCGGAACAGCCCGTCGGCCCCCGGCGCGGCGAGGACGCCGGCGACGATCGTGGCCCCGGCGGACTGCCCGGCCAGGGTGACGTTGCCGGGGTCGCCGCCGAAGGCCCCGATCTCGCGCCGCACCCAGCGCAGCGCGGCCACGACGTCGAGCAGCCCCCGGTTGCGCGGCGCGCCGGGCAGGTCGAGGAACCCGGCGACGCCGAGCCGGTGGTTCACCGCCACCAGGACCACGCCGTCACGGGCGAACGCGGCGCCGTCGTACAGCGGGGCCCGGGTCGAGCCCGCCACGAAACCGCCGCCGTGCGCGAACACCACCACCGGGCAGCCCTCGGCGCGCTCCGGCGCCCAGACGTCGACGGTGAGGTAGTCGTCGCCGCGCTCCCAGCCGGGGCCGAAGAACGGCGACATGTCGAGCGCGCCGAACGCGTCCCGGCGGGGTTGCGGCGCGGTCGGCCCCGGCCTGCCGGCGTCGCGCACGCCCGCCCAGGGCCGGTGCGGCGCGGGCGGCGCGAACCGGTCCGCGCCCCGCGGCGGCGCGGCGTACGGGACGGCGAGGAAGCGCCGCGCGCCCCGGTCCACGCGGCCGCGGACCGCGCCCGCGCCGGTGATCACGATCGGGTCGGCCACCTGATCCCCTTTCAGAGCCTGGAGAACGGGGCCCACGCCTTGACGGCGAACTTGCCCCCGACCCGGACGACCTCGGCCGCGCCGTGGCCGGCGAGGTGCGCGGGCACCACGAGCGCGCCCTCGTCGCTCG
Source organism: Actinosynnema sp. NPDC059797 (assembly GCF_042732085.1). Taxonomy (NCBI): domain Bacteria; kingdom Bacillati; phylum Actinomycetota; class Actinomycetes; order Pseudonocardiales; family Pseudonocardiaceae; genus Actinosynnema; species Actinosynnema sp. NPDC059797. The sequence continues at coordinate 5,791 of NZ_JBHWIE010000050.1, read as the reverse complement.
CCCAGCCGAGCAGCCGGCGGCGGGTGGCCCTGGTCTCGGCGGGGTCCTCGCAGAAGCAGGAGTTGGTGTCGGGCTCGACGAACTGGAACGGGGTGTGGAGCAGGTCGCCCACGAACAGCGCCCGGTCGGTGCCCGACTCCAGCACCAGCACCGACGAGCCCGGCGTGTGGCCCGGCGCGAGTTCGAGGCGCAGGTGCCCGTCGATGACGTGGCGGTCCTCCCACAGCAGCACCTGGCCCGCCTCGTGCACCGGGGCCACGCTGTCCTCGAACACGTTCCGGTTGCCGTCGCCCAGGCGCGTCGGGCGGCCGTTGGCCGGGTTCCAGAAGTCGAAGTCGGCGCGCGGCACCAGGTAGGTGGCGTTGGGGAAGGTCGGCACCCACTCGTCGCCGTCGAGCCGGGTGTTCCAGCCGACGTGGTCGCCGTGCAGGTGCGTGTTGACCACGAGGTCGACGTCCTCGGGCCGGACACCGGCCTCGGCCAGCTCGCCGAGGAAGTCGGTCTCGAGGTGGTGCCACACGGGGGTGGCCGGCCGCTCCTTGTGGTTGCCGACGCCGGTGTCCACCAGGATCGTCCGGCCGCCGCTGCGCAGCAGCCAGGTCTGGATCGCGGCGACGTACTCGTCCTCGGCGGGGTCGACGAAGTCCGGCGCCAGCCAGGACTCGTGCTCGCGCCAGGTCTCCGGTGACGCCTCGGGGAAGAAGGCGCGGGGCGACAGCCCGACGTGCCCGTGGTACTCGACGACGCGGGTGACCGTCACGTCACCCAGCACGATGTCCTGCACGGCAACTCCCGTGGTGGTCGGTGGAATCGCCACCCAGCGTGCTCGCGCCCGGACCGGGGCGACCAGCCCCGGCCCTGCGTACCACTGGCAGTGGCAGGCTCGCGGCCCGCGGGTCGGGGCATAGTGGGTCCGTGACGGTTTCGGGGCAGCTCGGTGAGTTCCTGAGGGTGCGGCGGTCGCGCCTGCGGCCGGAGGACGTCGGCCTGTCCGCGCCGCCGGGGCGGCGGCGCGTGGCGGGGCTGCGCCGCGAGGAGCTGGCGCAGTTGGCGGGCGTCAGCGTCTCGTACTACACGCGGCTGGAGCAGGGGCAGTCGGCCAACGCCTCGGGCGCGGTGCTGGACGCGCTCGCCGGCGCGCTGCGGCTGGACGAGCACGAGCGCACGCACTTGCGCCGGCTCGCCGAGCGGCGCCCCCGCGCCCGCCGCCGCCCACCGGTGGAGCGCGTCCACCCGCTGACCCGCGACCTGATGCGCTCGCTGGGCGGCGTGCCCGCGCTGGTCGTGGGCCGCCGCTCCGACGTGCTGGCGTGGAACCCCCTCGGGCACGCCCTGCTGGCCGGGCACGTCGACCCGACGGCCCCCGACCGCCCCGCCGACCGGCCGAACCTGATCCGGATGGCGTTCCTCGACCCGCACACCCGCGAGCTGTACGCGGACTGGGAGCGCAAGGCGCGCGGGCTGGTGGCGAACCTGCGCCTCGTCGCGGGCCGGCACCCGGAGGACGCGCTGCTGGCCGCCCTGGTCGGCGAGCTGTCGGTGAAGTGCCCCGAGTTCGCCGCGCTGTGGGGCAACCACCCGGTCGGGCCCTGCGTGGGCGACACCCACCGGCTGCGCCACCCGCTGGTCGGAGAGCTGACCGTCACCCAGCAGGGCCTGCTGCTCTCGCACTCGCCCGACCAGACGCTGGCGGTGATGACCACGGGGGAGGACCGCGGGTCCGCGGACACGCTCCAGCTCCTGGGCCGGTTCACCGCCGAGTGGTGAGGCCGGGTTCGACGGGAAGAGGGCCCGGAGCGCGCTCCGGGCCCTCTTCGTCACCACGTGCGGGGGATCAGCCCGCGGCGCAGGAGACCGACGGCCACGTCCAGTTGCCGTTGGCCTGGATCGTCGCGCCCCAGTTGTTGCCGCTGCCGTTGGGCCTGGCGGTCAGCACCTGCGAGCTGGGGTAGCTCGCGCTGACGTTCCACGTCGAGAGGACCTTCGCCGGGGACGGGACGTTCATCGTCACGGTCCAGTTGCTCGAACCGCTGACCGAGACGTTGAGGTTGTACCGGTCGCTCCAGCGCTCACCGGCCGACAGGGTGGCGGTGCAGCCGCCCCCGCCGCCCGGGTTGCCGCCGGGGTCGCCGCCCGAGGTGCCGCCCACGGTGATGTTGGAGCTGCCACTGCTCTGGTAGCCCTCCGTGGCCATGATCATGTAGTCGTGGGAGCCCAGGCTCATGCCCTGGCGGGCCCACGCGTCGAAGTGGTTGCCGGAGGTGATGGTGCCGCCGGTCTTCTTCTGCTGCCGGACGCTCCAGTACTGGTTGAAGGTCTTGTTGCCCTCGATGGACGGGGCGTTGTACCGGGTCGTCTGGTAGATGTCGTAAGTGCCGCCGTCGCTGGTGACGGTGCCCTTGTACGTGCCGGTGGGCCGGTAGGTGCCCCAGTTGTCGACGATGTAGTACTCCACGAGCGGGTTCCTCGTCCACCCGTAGAGCGTCAGGTAGGCGTTGCCGGACGGGTTGAAGCTGCCCGAGTAGTTCACCGCCCGGCGGCCACCGGTGCTCCAGCCCTTGCCCGCGACGAAGTTGCCGGTGTTGCGCCACGAGGTGCTGTAGTTGCCGCCGGAACCCAGTTCCATGGAAACCGTTCCGGAGGAATCCGTCCAGAACGAGTAGAAGTAACCGTTGTTGGTGCCGGTCTGGTTGGAGGTGACGGCCGCGTTGGCGTTCGGCGCTCCGCAGACGAAGAGCAGGAATGAGATCGCCAACAACGGGATCGCCCTCCCGCCCCTGATCCTGGCTGACATCGGCGAGTTCCTTTCGCGCAGGGATGGCCACCTGCCGCGCCGGGGTGGCGGTAGGGAACCCGGTGGTGGTTGTTCACGCGGCGGTGATCGGCGCGAAATAGGATCGAATGGGCTGCCGGAACGTGTCAACAGTTTGCGAAACTTTAAGCGCGGCAAGCGCCGGCGGGTGTGGCGCGGTGGGGTGAAAAGGAACGTTCGAGTGCCTCCGGGACGTCCCGGCGGGCTTCGCGGAACACTTTTTTCGTTCGACGGCGAAAGTCGTCGGGGCCGTCCCGGGGCGGCTCGTGGAGCCACCTCCGAGCCCCAGCCCCGAGCCCCAGCCCCGAGCCCTCCAGCCCCGAGCCCTCCAGCCCCGAGCCCTCCAGCCCCGAGCCCTCCAGCCCCGAGCCCTCCAGCCCCGAGCCCTCCAGCCCTGGGCTCCCGGCCCTCGGCTCCCGGCCCTGGGCTGCGGCCTGCGGTCCCGGTCCTCAGCCCTCGATCCCCGCGCACCGTTCCCCGAGCCGCGGGCCTGCGGGGCCGGCACCGCGCCGGCGGCGCGTCCGCGTCGCCGGCGCGTGCCCCTCAGCGGCGGTGGACCTGCCGGAACGACGCGGGCTCGGCCGTCGTCGCGGTGGCTGCCCTCGCGGCCACCGCCGGCTTGCCCGCGCTGAACACCCAGGTGCGGAACAGGTCGTCCAGGTCGTGGCCCGACACCTCCTCGGCGAACGCGGCGAACTCGGCCGACGTGGCGTTGCCGCCCGCCCGGCGCTCCGCCCACGTCCGCAGCGTGCGGAAGAACACCTCGTCACCGACCTCGTCGCGCAGCGCCTGGAGCGCCAGCGCGCCGCGCTCGTGCACCGCCGCCCCGTACTGGTACCGCGGCGTCGGGTCGGCGACCGGCACGGCCCACACCTCGTGGTCGGCCGGGTAGTGGCGGTAGGTCCAGTCCGCGAGTTCCCGCGCGGTGCCCTGCCCGTTGGCCTCCGACCACAGCCACTCGGCGTAGGTGGCGAACCCCTCGCCCAGCCAGATGTCGCTCCACCAGCTCATCGTCACCGAGTTGCCGAACCACTGGTGCGCCAGCTCGTGCACGACCACGTAGCTGTTCGGCCCGTCCCGGAACGCCCGCGCCGGGTACGCCGGCCGGGTCCGGGTCTCCAGGGGCGACGACGTGTACGGCGTGACCAGGCCGCCCACGTCGGACAGCGGGTACGGGCCGAACCGGCCCTCCAGGAACCGCACCAGCTCCGGCGTCCGCTCCACGCTCTCCCGCGCCGCCGTCCCGCTCAGCGCGGTCGAGTACGCGTTCAGGACCCGCTTGCCGTCCGCGGTGGTCGACCGCCGCACGTCGAACTGCCCGATCGCCAGGAACGTCGCGTAGGTGGTCTGCGGCTCGTCGCCGGACCACTCCCACGTGGTCCGGCCGTCACCCAGCGGGCGCGTGCCCACCAGCTCGCCGTTGGAGATGGCCTCCACGCCGTCGGGGACCGTGATCGACACGTCGTAGGTGGCCTTGTCGCCGGGGTGGTCGTTGCTCGGGTACCACCACGGCGACATGACCGGCGCGGCGATGGCCAGCGCGCCGTCCGGCGTCCGCTTCCACCTGGTGACCGGCACCTCGGCGTGCGTGCGCGACGGCGACGCCGAGTAGCCGACGACGACCGTCAACCCGGTGCCGGCGGGCACGTCGCCGCCCAGGCCGACCAGCAGCTCGTGGTGGTGCTGCGCGAAGCCGACGGGACGCCCGTCGACCTCGGCCGACCGCGCGGGGAGGGCGAAGTCGAACCCGATCGAGGACAGGTCCGCGGTCGTGGTCAGCCGGATCGTCGCCGTCCCGGTCAGGACGTCGGTGGCGGGCTCGTAGGCCAGGTCCAGGTCGTAGTGCCGCACGTCGTAGCCGCCACCGCCGGCCCGCGGGTAGTACGGGTCCCCGAAGCCCTCGGGGCCGGGCCCGGCCGCGTGCGCCGGCGCCGCCCCGAGCACCAGCGCCGCGACGACCGGTCCGATCAGCCTTGCTCTCACTCGGTGGTCCTCCTTACCGTGAGTGGCACGGTGCCCCTCGCGGTGAATACGCCACCAACGGGTGATCTTGTTGCCTCGGTCGCGGGAAATCGCCCGACCGGACGCGGATCACAGCCGCGGCGGGATGACGCGGGGGCGCCGCGGTGTTCGGACCGGTGGACACCCATCGGACTTTTCAGGAGCGGAGCGACCACATGGCCACGGTGACCGAGAAGGCCGTCCTCGCGGGCGGGTGCTTCTGGGGGATGCAGGACCTGTTCCGGCGCCACCCCGGCGTCGTCTCCACCCGCGTGGGCTACACGGGCGGCGACGTGCCCAACGCCACTTACCGCAACCACGGCACCCACGCCGAGGCCATCGAGATCGTCTTCGACCCGGAGCTGCTGAGCTACCGGCAGGTCCTGGAGTTCTTCTTCCAGATCCACGACCCGACGACGCGCGACCGCCAGGGCAACGACGTCGGCACCAGCTACCGCTCGGCGATCTTCTACGAGAGCGACGAGCAGAAGCGGGTGGCCGAGGCGACCATCGCCGACGTGGACGCGTCCGGCAAGTGGCCGGGCAAGGTCGTCACCGAGGTCACCCAGGCCGGTGACTTCTGGGAGGCGGAGCCGGAGCACCAGGACTACCTGGAGCGCTACCCGAACGGCTACACCTGCCACTACGTGCGGCCGGAGTGGCAGCTCGGCGAGCGCTGAGCGCGGACACCGGGGACGGGTCCGGGCCCGGTGGGAGACCGCTCCTCCCACCGGGCCCGATTTCCCCGGGCGGTGTTTTCCACCACGTCCCGGCGGTCGCCCGATTTCCCTTGCCGGACAGGCGGCGACCGCGCAACCCCGCATTGCCGATACGATCGACCGCTGACGCAGGGCCAGATCGCATGGTCGTCGAACGCACGGTCGTCGAATGCGCGGACACGGTTGGGGAATGACGGTGGAAGTGAGCACGCCCAGGATCACGGTCGTGGTGCCCACGTACAACGAGCGGGAGAACCTG